>CACIAQ010000002.1 GCA_902584635.1 uncultured Alphaproteobacteria bacterium | reverse complement strand
GGGACTTTGAAGACGAAGACCTTATAGAAAAAGAAGAGATGGTGGTAACAGTTACTAGGGAAGGATACATCAAGAGAACAGCGTTATCAGAATATAGGGAACAAAAACGGGGTGGCAAGGGTACGCAAGGAATGAATACGAAAGAAACTGATGTGGTAACCAACCTATTCGTTACGAACACACATACACCCCTACTATTCTTTTCCTCAGATGGTTTTGTTTACAAACTCAAGACCTGGCGCTTACCACAAAGTGGTAAAAACTCGAAAGGTAAAGCTATAATAAACCTACTACCGATTAATTCACCAGCTAGAATTACCACTATTTTACCAGTTGATGCAGAGGAAGAAACATGGAAAGACCTTCAAATATTTTTTGCGACTTCCACAGGTAATGTTAGAAGAAATGCACTGTCAGATTTCACTAATGTAAAGGCAAATGGCAAAATTGCTATGAAATTGCCTGAAAACACAACATTAGTTGGTGCACAGATATGCAAGAATGATAATGACGTACTTCTTACTTCTGCAAAAGGAAAAGCTATTCGCTTTAATACCAACGATGTTAGAATTTTCAAAGGTCGTGATTCCGTGGGTGTCAAAGGAATAACTTTGAGAAAAGATGATACCGTAATATCTATGGCCATATTAAAACACGTGGAGGTCAGCACAGAGGAAAGACTGGCATATTTCAAAATGAGAAGAGCAATTACTGGTGAAGATAACGGAATTGAAAATGGAGAAGACTCCACATTAGTTCTAAGTCAAGAAAGATATGTTGAGTTAGGGGCTTTGGAGGAATGGATTTTAACGATAACATCACAAGGTTTTGGGAAAAGATCGTCAGCCCATGAATACAGACGGTCGGGACGTGGAGGTCAAGGAATTACATCTGCTAATCTGGAAAGACGACAAGATAGCATTATAGCCTCCTTTACCGTCGAAGATGATGATCAAATAATGCTTGTTACGTCAACAGGCCAAAGCATACGCTGCTCAGTATATGAAATATCAAGGCAATCAAGAAGCGCATCCGGTGTAAAAGTATTTGATACCAGGGGAGATGAAAATGTTGTGTCTGTTGCTTGGATCGCAGATTCAGCCGAAGACGCAGATTAAATGACAGATAAAAAAGTTGCTATAGTTGGAGGTGGACTAGCTGGAAGTGAAGCCGCATGGCAGCTAGCTCGCATGGGTATATCATCAAATTTATATGAAATGAGACCTAATAAAAAAACTCCTGCCCACAAAACTTCTCTGTTGGCGGAGTTAGTTTGCTCAAATTCGTTTAGATCAGATGACCACACCAATAATGCAGTAGGCCAATTACATTGGGAAATGAGAGTTGCTGATGGGCTAATTATTTCAATAGGTGACAAAGCACGTATACCCGCAGGAAGCGCAATGGCAGTTGATCGTATGAAATTTGCGTCAGAAATAACGGAGTTAATAAAAAACAATTCCTATATAAATATAATACAAAAAGAAATTACAGACTTAGAAAAATTAACAGAAGACCACGTAATTATAGCATCCGGTCCTCTCACATCAAATAAGCTTGCACAATCTTTAATAAAACTAACAGGATCGAAAAATTTATATTTTTATGATGCTATTGCACCTACCGTTTATGCAGACTCGATTAATTATGAATGTACATGGTTTCAATCAAGATATGATAAAGGAGATAGCATTGAAGAAAGGGAAGCTTACCTAAACTGTCCTATGACAAAAGATGAATATTATGAGTTTGTTTACAAAATCTCTGAAAGTGATAAAGCGGACTTTAATGATTGGGAAATGGATGTACCATTTTTTTCTGGATGTCTACCTATCGAGGTAATGGCATCGAGAGGCAAAGACACGCTTAGGTTTGGACCTATGAAACCAGTAGGGTTAACAAATCCAAAAAGCGACAGAAACCCATTTGCCGTAGTTCAGTTAAGAAAAGAAAATAAAGAAGGTACTCTATTCAACATTGTAGGATTCCAAACAAAGATCAAGCATTCTAGGCAAGCAGAAATTTTAAGATCTATTAATGGATTACAAGAAGCTAGATTTGCAAGGTTAGGTGGAATACATAAAAATACTTTTTTGAATTCACCTGATATTTTAGATAAATTCTTCCAACTAAGATCACATCCTTATATCAGCCTTGCGGGGCAAATTACTGGTGTTGAGGGATATGTTGAGAGTGCCGCTATTGGGCTGCTGGTAGGACGAATTGTCGGAGCAAAAATTTTAGGTACAGACATAATGTTGCCACCTCCTGATACTGCCTTAGGAGCTCTCGCTAACCATCTAATAACAGAGAATAATGACTTTCAACCAATGAATATAAACTTTGGGCTCTTCAAATCTACCGTTAATAATCACAGAGGAAAGAAAAACAGGAGAGAGAGGTATTCAGCCTATACATCAAATGCTAAATCGAATTTTCTCAGTTGGTTAGAGTCTCAAAGCATCCTCTAAAGGAGTTTTGTAAAGAAACATGATTTAGATCCTGTATGACAAGCTCCACCAGTTTGTTTGACTTCAAAAAGAACGGTATCTTTATCACAATCAATATGTATATTTTTTATTTCTTGAATGTTGCCAGAAGTTTGTCCTTTAACCCAAATCTCACTTCTAGATCTCGACCAATAGGTGGCGAGCCCACTCAAGAAACTCTTAAGCAATGTGGCTTTTGAACCCCAAGCAAGCATTAGGACCTGTTTACTGTCATGATCTTGAACTACGCAGGGAATTAAACCATTATCATTAAACTTTAAAGCCTCTATTTTTTGTTTAAATTTTATTTCTTTCACTTTATAGTCCTTTTGTGGATATTAAGGGACTTGTTTACCATACATGGATTTATACACAAATAATATTTTAGAACTTGCTTCTACCATTCCTGTAACGTCCAGGTTAAAGCAACCAGACGTTACAGTTACTAAGAGAACTGCAATATGTGGTTCAAGTATTACACTTGACTTAAATATCTCGGAGTCCAAGATTAGCGAGGTTGGACTTGACATAAAAGCATGCGCGCTTGGTCAGGCGTCAGCTAGCATTTTTTTAACACACGCGATTGGAACGGATATAGAGACTATCTTGGAGCTAAGAAAAAACTTAAAAACGTTCCTAGACAGAGGATCCTTTTTAATAAAAGATCCATTTGCTGGATACAAATACTTCGAACCAGCTCAAAAAGTTCCATATAGACATGATTCTGTTCTTCTCATACTTGATGCTTCAATCGAAGCATTGCAAAAAGTCTCTGGCCTAAAAACAAAAAGTAACTAACCCATATAAAACAAGTGACATTCCAATAATAAATAAATTAACAATGTCCGCAATTAGGCTTTTTCCTAAACTTAAGTAAGATACTTTATTTTTCATTACTGCCTCTTTTTATTCTAATATAGAACATAGTAAAAACAAGTAAAGTACAAAAGAGGAACATTAATATAATTTATTATTTTTTTGCACTATAGTTTTAGTATCTCTTACTAATTTGTATGCCTCCAAGAATAGTTCTGGTTCTTCTGCTTCTTCAGACAACCTAAATATTTTATGGCCCGATTGCATTGTTCCAAGCAAATCTCCAGAACCTCTTAGAGTCATATCTCTCTCGGCAATCTCAAAACCATCCTGAGTCTCTCTCATGATTTTAAGCCTCTCGATGGCTTGATCCGAAAGATTTCCATCATAAACTAAGAAACAATATGATTTCTTACTCCCCCTACCAACTCTTCCTCTAAGCTGATGTAACTGTGAAAGACCAAATCTGTTGGCATTTTCAATTACAATCGCTGTGGCATTTGGATTATCTATCCCAACTTCAATAACGGTCGTGGACACTAAAATGTCAATTTTTCTTTGATTAAATTTTTTTAATACACATTCCTTATCCTCACTAGACATTTGCCCATGAATTAAACCAACCTTGAACTGACTAAATTCTTTTCTTAAAAACAAAAACCTGTCATTCGAATTAGAGAGATAACTATTTTCTCCCTCCTCAATTAGCGGACACACCCAATAAACCTGCTGGCCATCAGACATCTGTTTCGCTAATTTTTCCAATAACTGTTTAATTTTTTTGACAGGTATGGTTAGAGTTTCGATACTCAGCCTGTTTTTTGGTTTCTCTTTAATTGTTGTCAAATCACGATCATTAAATACCGTCAAAGCTAAAGATCTGGGGATGGGAGTTGCACTCATTATAATTGAGTTAACGTTACCCTTTTTTTCCAATCTAAATCTTTGCATTACCCCGAACCTGTGCTGTTCATCAATTACAGCTAAGCGAAGGCTGTGGAAATGTACATTTCTCTGGAAAAGAGCGTGTGTTCCTATAACAATTTTGGCTATTCCACCAGAAATCGAAAGCAATTTTCGTTCTCTTTCACTTCGATTGTCAGATCCTGTTAAAAGTGTAACATTTAATTTATTCGTCTCTTGTACTCCCAATAGTTCTTTTAGTGATTCCACATGTTGCATTGCAAGAACCTCTGTAGGAGCCATAATTGCAACCTGATGTCCTCCTGAAACTACAAACATTGCGGCAAGAAGGACAACAATAGTTTTGCCACTGCCAACATCACCTTGGAGCAAACGATTCATTTTAGCCCCTGACTCAATATCATCTAAAATTTCATAAAGCGCATGTAGCTGACTATTAGTAAGTTGGAAGGAGAGATTATTAATTAATTTTTTTATAAGAGCTTTATTTCCCAGTACTTTGAAGCCTACTTGCCTCTTAGAAGAATTTCTCAATTTATCCATTTTTAAATGATATGAGTAAAATTCATCAAAAATAAGCCTCTCTCTAGCTTTTATAAGACAAGAGAGGTCTTTATTATCTCTGGGAATATGAATTAGACTTAAAGCCTTTAAAAAACTTGGCCACTTTTTTATTTGAATAAATTTTTTTGGGTGCCACTCCACAATCAATTTAAAGTCATTGATTGCATTTCCTATTGTTTTCTGCAAAAATTTATTACCCAAACCAAATACTGACGGATAGATAGGGTCAATATGTGGGATTTTGAAAATTTGATCTGGTTTAACGGAATAATCGGGATGTATCATAGTCAACTTGTTCCCATCAAGTGATAGTTCCCCGGAAATCACTACATTTTTACCTACTGGATAATAGTTATTAAGCTGAGCTTTATTAAAAGAAAATAGTATAATTATCAGAGGGCTACCGTCTGTTTCAGTTAATATTCTAAGCGGTGATCGTCTGTTTTTTGGATAAATATGTGTTTTAATTGAAACCTCTATGGTCACAGTTCTGGGAAGCAACCTTTTGTCCACTTCAAACCAACGGTCTCTCCTTTTATATTTCTTAGGCAAAAGAAGGAGTAGATCTAATACACAATCTATAGACGCCTGTGAAAGTATTTTGGATGACTTGGGACCAATACCCTTCAAAGTAGAAACACTGTTCAACAAATAATCTTGACCGACACTTTTGAGAAGATCTTTCATAGACTATAATCAATTAAAGCTTTAAATTCTTCCTCAAAAATTTGCTTCACACCTAATTGATCTGCTTTTTTGACTTTTGAACCTGGAGATTGACCAACTACTAGGAAATCTACATTATTTGATAGGGCTGTTAATACCTTTGCCCCATGCCTCTCGCAAATGGATTTCAACTCTGCTCTCGAGAATCCCTTAAATGTACCTGTTAAAACCAACTTTTTATTAGTTATAGCTGTCTCAATTTTACTTGATTTAATAAAGTTTTCTATTTTCACATAATTTAGCAAATCATCTAGTTTCTCTCTCTCTTTAAAATCCGAAAAGAATTCGACAAGAGAAGCAACCATTAACTGCCCAATTCCCTCAATTTCAAAAAGAAATTGCTTATCATTTTTCGAAATACCACATTTAATTTTGTTATAAAAAACATCCCATGAATCAAAATAAGTGGCTAAAACTTGTGATGCATTTTCTCCAATGTGACGAATACCCAAAGAGAAAAGAAAACGTTCGAATTTTATTAATCTTGCTTTCTCTATTGAATTAAATAGATTTTTAAGCGACTTCTTACCCCAACCTTTTCCAAAAAATTCGATCAAATTTAATGCATGTTTTGATTTTGATTCTAATCGGAAAAAGTCGCCGGGTTGTTGGATTAAGTCTTTTTGATAAAATTCTTCAATAATCCTACCCCCTAGCCCATCAATATTAAAAGCTTTTTTAGATACAAAATGCTTTAAGCCTGCTATTATCTGTGCATCACAGCCCTGTGAATTGTGACACCTAATTGCAGAGTCACTTTCATCAATCTTAACTTTGGTATTACAGGAAGGACAATGATCTGGAAAAGCAAAGGGTTTGGATATTTGGTTCCTTTTAGAAATATCTACATCTTTAATTTTTGGGATTACATCTCCTGCTCTATAAACTGTAACCCAATCACCTTTTCTAATATCAGCTCCACCCCTTATTTTGTTACCCTTATTATCTAAACCTTTAATAAAATCTTTATTATGAAGCGTAGCGCTGGAGACGACCACCCCACCTATGTTTACAGGCTTCAATTTTGCTACAGGTGACAAGGTTCCCGTTCTACCTATTTGAATTTCAATATCCTCAATAACCGTAATGGACATCTCCGCTGGAAATTTATGTGCAATGGCCCAGCGAGGTGAAGAAGATCTAAACCCTAGTCTCTCCTGCAAACGAAAATCGTTTACCTTATACACTATGCCATCTATGTCATAATCAAGCTCTGGTCTTAATGAGAATACTTCTTCATAGTACTGCAGGAGCTTTTCGACACTGGTAAAAACTTTGGAAAGATTGTTTGTTTTAAACCCAAGATCGTTAAAAATTTTAAGTAACATTGCTTGACTATCAGCTAAACGATATGGGGCATTTCCAACGGAATATGCGAAAAAGCATAGGTTTGTGTTTCTATTTTTGTTTGATTTAAATTGCCTCAGTGTACCAGATGCTGCATTTCTTGGGTTAGAAAATGTCTTTCTACCCTTTATTTTCAGCTCATCATTTAATTCACTAAAAGTTGAATTTGGAAAGTAAACTTCTCCTCTTATTTCAAGCGTACCATTTTTTACAGGAATAGATAACGGTACATCTGAAATAAGCCGAGCATTTTCGGTAACATCTTCGCCAATTTGACCATCCCCCCTGGTCAATGCTTGGAATAAATAACCATTTTTATAAATCAATGATAAAGATAATCCATCAATCTTAGGTTCAAACACTAGGTCAATTTGCTCGCTTCCAGATAAATCTAGAAATGATCTCATTTGATTTAAGAAATTATATATATCCTCATTAGTAAATGCATTTGAAAGAGAGTACATTGGAGAAAGGTGCTTAACTTTTTTGAACTTAGAGTTCGGAATAGCTCCTATTTGATCTAAAACTTTATATTCGTCTTCTAATTCTGGATATTTGGCTATAATGTTTGCAAATTCAGAAATGTTCTGATCGTATTCTTGGTCTGTGATGTCCGATTGATTGAAGTTAAAATATGCCTCTCTTGATTTGGTTATTATATCCGATAGTTCTTTGAGCTTGGATACTGCTTCAGATTTTGTTACCATTTAACACCCTTTTGAAAAATATCCCCTTAGATTAATGATGTTTTTTATACACTTCAAACGAAGTTTTAAGTGGTTTCGATCATATCAAAAATTTTATTTGATTGATCAAAAATCTTATCTAGTTTAGAAAATTAGAGATGAATGATTTAGGTATAAATAAAATGCCACAAGACACTAGAGTAGTAGTTGCAATGTCTGGTGGAGTGGATAGTTCCGTGGCTGCGGCTATTTTAAAAAGACAAGGCTACAATGTAATTGGTCTGACAATGAAATTGTTTGATTACAAAAAAATAAATAAAAATAGTAAAACTTGTTGCGCAGGCACTGATATTATGGATGCAAGGAAAGCAGCAGCAGAAATTGGAATCCCACATTATGTTATTAATTTTGAAAAAGAATTCCGACAAAAGGTGATAGAAGATTTTATAAGTAGTTATTCTGGAGGAACAACTCCCGTTCCTTGCATCCGATGCAACGAACGAATAAAGTTTAAAGATTTAATTTTTAAGGCGAAGGAACTTAATGCAGACTGCCTAGCAACAGGACATTATGTTAAACGAGTTGAGGTAGGAACCTCTATTCAGCTTCATACCGCTAGCAATCCAGACAAAGACCAAAGCTATTTTTTGTTCACAGTTACCCCTGAGGAATTAAAATTTTTAAGATTTCCGCTAGGCTCTTTAAAAACAAAATCGGAAACAAGAGATCTTGCTAAACAATTTAATTTAAAGGTTGCTGACAAAGGTGAGAGTCAGGATATATGCTTCGTTCCAGAGGGATCTTACTCAGAGGCAATTAAAAAGTTGAGGCCTAACGCATCCGTACCAGGTGATATTATTAATTTGGATGGAAAAATTATTGGCACCCATGAAGGAATAATTAAATATACCATTGGGCAAAGAAAAGGAATAGGCATTCAAGCTTCAGAACCAATGTTTGTTTTGAACATAAATGCTAATAAAAATACTATAACAATTGGCCCAAGAGAGGCTCTTAGGCGAGCTAAATTTTACATCGATGATGTTAACTGGCTCGATGACAAGAGTTTTGATGAGCTTATTGGATCAACAAAAAATATTCTCGTAAAAACTCGATATCAAAGAGCACCAGTATTGGCGGATGTTTGCCCCTTACCTAACAAGAAGGCGTTGGTAACTCTTTTTGATAAAGAAGAAGGTATATCTCCTGGCCAGGCTTGTGTTTTTTATTGCAAAGAAAAAAAACAAGTTTTGGGAGGAGGATGGATAACAAAATGAGGTTGTTTTTAATATGACTATAATTATTTCACCTGCAAAAAAACTTACACCAACTAATAACAGTCTTGGTGTTAAAACAACAAAAAATGAATTTCCTACTAAACTCAATGAATTAGTAGATTATGCAAAGTCACTAAGTGAGCAAGATATAATTGATAAAATGAAAATCAGCCCCTCTTTAGCTCAGCTTAACTTTGATAGATTTCAAAAGTTTCAAGATACACCAAGCTCAAACGCTATCACACAAGCAATTTACACTTTTAAAGGCGATACTTATGTTGGCCTTAAAGCTGAAAACTTTACAAAGGATGATTTACTTTTTGCGCAGCAAAATCTATTAATTATTTCTGGGCTATATGGGATGCTAAAACCTCTTGATGGGATCCAACCTTACAGATTTGAAATGGGAACAAAAATTGACTTTAATGGTTGTAAATCACTATATGAATTCTGGATGGACCCATTATTTGAATTCATGACAAAAAGGATGGAAACTGAAAAAAATGGCATACTTAATCTTGCTTCTGTAGAGTATTCAAAAGCAATCGATTTCAATAAAATAGGCTGCAAGCTAGTTACACCAGTATTTATGACAGAAAAAAATGGAGAACTAAAAACTGTAGGCATACTCTCAAAAAGAGCAAGGGGAATGATGGCAAATTACGTTATTAGGAATAAAATTAGAGATTATTCAGAAGTCAGTGAATTTTCAAAAGATGGTTATGGCTTCAGTAAGAAACTAAGCACATCATCAAGACCGGTTTTTATTAAATAACCCCTTTTACATTTTTTGCTCTTTTTCTTTGCCTTATTACTGAGTTTTGATTTATTCCTTCAATTAACAACTTCGTCATAGGGTGACTGGGAAAGCTCGGTGAGTAAGCTTCCAATAATTCATTAATAGCTTCCCTTTGATTAATACTTGGCTCCAGTGAAACAATCCAATCAAAGAAGATTGTTCTACAAGAGCTCGAATCAATGTTCTCGATGTTATAAGCCTCGAAGATTAAACCTTTTTCATCACAATAAATATCACCTTTAAAAATTTTACTTTTCTTGTTAATCACGAACTTTGTTAACCTCTCTTAGACTCTTAAAAAAACAAATAAAATCGTTATAAAGCCAAATATAAATATAAATGGACCAAAGAGATATAAAAAAATATTGTAACCAGTAAACTCAGGTTTAAACAAAATGTAAGTACCGTACTTTGATACTAAAAATTTCTCAATTTCGTCATCGGTGTGACCTTTAACTAATTTATCCCGTATAAACAGTCGAAGGTCTTTAGCAAACTCTGAATCAGAGCTATCAATATTTTCATTCTGACATACTAGACAACGGATGTTCGAGCTTAAATTTCTAGCCCTATTCTCTAATTTTGTGTCACTTAGAATTTCAGCTGGCTCAATAGAAAAAGCTTGTGAGGCAACAAAAAAAATGAAAAAAAAATAGTAAAAGCGCATCAATTTATAACGTTATACCTCTGTCTTTATAAGTAAAAGAGAATACGCTGAAAAAACTACCCAATGCTATCAAAATCACGCCAACCCAAATAAAAGAGATGAAAGGCTTAATGTATGTTCTTACCACCCAAGCGTTTTCGTCAAGTTTATTTCCAAGAACCATGTAAAAATCATTGAAGAGCGTTGGATTTATGGACGCTTCTGTTGTGACTTCATTACGTGAGGGATATAGTCGTTTTTCTGGCGACAAAGTACCAACAAGCTTGCTATTTTTATACACTTCAAATGAGCCCGAGACTCTCTTAAAGTTTTTTTCTACTGAATAATCAACCCCCTTGAATACGATTTGGTATGATTTGAGATAATACTTTTCTCCTACTTCAACATTTCTGATATCCTCGATCTCCCAACTTGTGACCGCTGTAACTCCAAAAATGAGTAACCCAAAGCCAAAATGGGCGCAAGTCCTTCCAATCAACCTAGAATTTAATATGAGTGAGCTTTTTAACCCTTTGATAATAGGAAGTTTAGATTTAAAAGAAGAAATAAATTCTAAAATACTGCTTATACAAATCCATAAAGCTAGAAAAAGCCCGATAAATGTCAAAAGGTTGAAATCTTTCCATATAAATGTGCAGGCTGATAAGCCTGAGGAAATAAAAATAAGAATAAGCAATCTTCTAACATAACCATTGTTTTTTCTTCTCCATCGAATTTTGCTAGCAATTGGCAACATGAAGGCAAAAATAATCACAAATGGTATAAGCGAGACTTCATAAAAAGGTTCACCAACTGACACTTGTTCATCGAATATAGCCTCAATTATAAAAGGCCAAATAGTACCTAAAAATACAACAGCTGCTATAACTAACAAAATTAAATTCTGAACCACAATCCAAAGCTCTTTGGAAGCTAAGTTAAGCTTCATAGAATTTTCGTAGTTGGGTCTTTTTGTTACATAAATTACAAAACTTGAAGTAATGGCTAGAAAAATTATCAATAGTATAAATAAGCCCCTAGAGGGATCATTTGCAAAGGCGTGAACAGAGGTGATTAATCCAGACCGCACTATAAAGGTTCCTATCATTGAAAAAGAAAATCCCATAATAGCCAGTAGAATTGTCCAGTTTAATAAAGAATTTCTCCTCTCAAGTATTAAAACACTGTGGATTAACGCTAAGTTTAGGAGCCAAGGGAGTAAAGATACATTTTCAACTGGGTCCCAGAACCACCAACCTCCCCAACCTAGTTCATAGTAGGCCCAGATACTTCCCAGGAGTATTCCTAGTGTCAAGAAAATAAAAGAAGTCAAAGACCAAAATCTTATAAGGCCAACAATATTTATCTTATGATCATTCGTTAATAAAAATCCTATTGCTATCGAGAAAGGAATTGAAAGGCCTAAATAGCCTAGATACAAAACCGGAGGGTGTGCTACGAGAAGTACATCTTGTAATATTGGATTGAGGTCTTGCCCATTTAAAGGTGGGAATTCAAGTCTTTCGAATGGATTTGACAATACCAAAATATAAAATAAAAAAAGAGCTATTATTGATAATTGAACAAGAATTACGTTTCTTACTAACACCTCGGGGTAATTCCTTGAGCTAAACTGAAATAAAAACAAATATAGAGTAAGGATTAGAACCCATAATAGCATAGAACCTTCATGGTTGCCCCAAGCTCCTGCAACTTTGTACAAAGCGGGCTTTAATATGTGTGAATTATTCGCAACCAGCTTTACAGAGAAGTCCGAGGTCACAAAGCTTATAATCAGCAGCAAAAAAGAGATTGCTAATAAGGTTAATAGTAGGCTTTCGAGCTTGTTAAAAAAACTTGTGTGCCCTACCAGAACTGCTTTGATTGAAATATAGTTTGCTATCAAACCGAGGTTAAGACAGAACGCTGCTATCAAAAGAAAGTGTCCTAATTCGCTTATCATGATTGATAGATCAATTAAGGCTTATTTTTAAAAAAGCAAACTAATTCTTCAAATTATTTTTTTACGTTTTCTAGAAAAGATTTACAGTACTTTTTATTTAAATCCAACGCAAACTCTAGATCTTTTTTGTCAACCTGAATTGCTATCTGACTGAGAATTCCTGCCAAAGCCTCTTCACGAGAAAGGTCCACCTTCACTAAATTATTCAAAGCTATTTCTACGATCTCAGCAATAGCTTTTGCTTTTACTGCTGTTTCGTTTAACTCTTGATCTAACATATTTATATTCCCTTCATTGTACTTATACGTTGCAAGGATCAGACCAATTATTTCATAGTTAGAAAATTTTTTAGCTTTAAATGTAATTGAGGTAAATTATGGTGATTTATGGCAACGATCCTACTAGATAATTGTTCGTTGTTATCGTCGTTAAAATCTTGAGTAATTATAACCAAAAAATCAATTTCACCATTTTTGATAAAATGTTCATGCTGCTTCAAATCTACATAAGATTTTTTGGTGTGAGAAAAAACAATAATCCCTGCAACCAATCCACTTTTTTCAAACAGATTAAATAATCTTTTTACTCCGTCCTTCTCTTTTTTTGTTTCCCAGCCTAAAAGGATTAATGATCGTTTTACCCAATTAATATAACTCGACTCTTCGGCAGGAAAGTAGGAAGGTTCGAATAAATGATTTGAATTTTTCACAATCAAGTCATTTAGTAATTTTAGGATTAAGTCTTTCAGCTCTTGCTTTGAAACCATCTCGAAATTCAAAGACAATGATGAAACAAACTCAGCAACAATGTTCTTTTTAATTTCTGAAATGCTTAAGAGATCTTGATTTGAATAAATATCTTTTTTGAAACCAGTCAGTATTTTTGTTTGTTCTTGCTTCATTGTTTCTATGGCTTCTGATATCTCAGAGTTATCCTCGTCAAAGCCTTCTAAAGTAAAATCGTTTATTTGTTGCTCTTCAGATCCTTGCAGGGGTGAGGTTTCGTTTAATCTATGAAAAACAACTGAAATAATTAGCGTACATATAAACAATCCAATAAATGTTATATCTGCGCTTAAAACACCATACATCAGAGCAATTAAGCTCACGATAGTAAAAAACCAAATGAGAAATTGGTAAAAGCTTGTCATTTAAATCTGAATAACTGTTGCCTTCTGAGTGAATAGAACTACCATGTCTAATAGAGTTGTCAACATAATAGGACCACATAATTTGAAAAGTCTGAAATATAGCGACGTAACGCCACAAAATCTTTATATAAATCGTCGTAAATTCGTCGAAGCTGTATGCCTCACTTCTTTAGCTTCTTTAGCTACACCCTTATCCGCGAAACAAAATTACTCCACTATTGCAAAGCCTAACACCTTTGAAGAAATCACAAATTATAACAATTTCTACGAATTTGGCACATCAAAAACTGATCCTGCGAAATACGCGAATAATTTAACGACTAATCCTTGGGAAGTTACATTTGAGGGTATTTCACAAAATAAAAAAATATTTGATATAGCCGAAATCCTTAAAGGAAAGGCGATACAAGAAAGAGTGTACAGATTGCGTTGCGTAGAGGGTTGGTCGATGGTTATACCTTGGATAGGATTTCCATTGCGTGACCTAATTAATCAATTTGAATTGAATAACAATACTAAGTACGTAGCCTTTGACACAGTGTACAGGCCGGATGAAATGATAGGGCAAAAACGTGCAATTCTAGATTGGCCATATAGAGAAGGCTTAACTATAGAGGAGGCTTTACATCCATTGACATTTATTGCGACGGGCTTGTATGGCAAAGATTTGCCTAACCAAAATGGGGCGCCATTCCGGCTTGTGGTACCATGGAAGTATGGCTTTAAATCCATAAAATCCATCGCCAAAATTTCATTTATGGAAAAGCAGCCCTATACGACATGGAGCGCTGAAAATCCTAGGGAGTACGGTTTCTATTCTAACGTAAACCCGAATGTTGATCACCCTCGTTGGTCACAAGCAACTGAAAGAGTAATAGGAGAAGGTCTCTTTGGTGAAAGGCGAAAAACCGAGTTGTTTAATGGATATATTGACGAGGTAGCGGATCTGTACAAAGGTATGGATTTAAAAAAATACTACTAAAATAATGAAGTTTAGAGCTATATTTAAGCACCTACCCGTGTCACTGCTTTATTTAATTTTACTTACTCCAATACCCTTGTATTTCTATTGGGGTGTCTTAAATCAATTAGGTCCTGATCCTTTGAGGTTCTTAGAACACAAATACGGAGAGCTTGGGCTAGTGTTTTTACTAATAACCCTCTCAATTTCGCCACTTTTAAGATATGCAAAGATTAATTTGATGAAGTTTAGGCGTTGTGTTGGATTGGTAGCATTTTACTATGTTATTTCCCACATTTGCGTCTATTTTTTTCTCGACATTGGGCTCTCAATGGACCTCTTATTATCTGACCTACAAAAAAGATATTATATTATTGCAGGCTTCTTTGCTTTTATAACATTAATACCATTGGCACTTACATCGAATAATTTTTCTCTCCGTAAATTAAATATTAGGACATGGAATAAGATCCACAGTTTTGTCTATGTAGCAATAATACTTTCAATTTTTCATTTTATCTTGATGTCCAAAACTTGGACGGGAGAATTATATTTTTATATATCAGTAACCGTTATAATTCTGGCCCTAAAGTTAAAGAGAACTAAGATTTATAAGAAACTTTCAACATATTCCAACGCTGACATTTCAAAATAGGATGCATGCTTATAGCCAATATCGATTGGACTAGGATCAATTATCTCTATATCTATTGAGTTGCGTGCCGCTATTCTAAGTGCTATGGAAGTAATGTTAACACTAAAAGAAGTCCCCATAAAGACCATTTTTTTTGCCTCAATCATTCTTTGCTGAGCTTCACCTATTCTGTATAAATCTGTATAGATTTCGTCAAATAAAAGAACGAAAGGTTTTAGCGAGTAACCCAGAGTAGGATAATATTTCTCTTCTTTGTCTTTTTTTATTTTAAAATGCTCAAGCAATGTATTTATTAAAGAGTCCTCAGATTTTGGATCATCTTCATGAGTCATCCCTAGATCTGATATTTCATCCCAAGGAGCATCAAGTACCAAAGAATTTTGACCCTCTTCTTCAAAAACTGTGACTTTATCTAGACGACCATGTATCGGAATATAACTGGTATTACCCGCCTTACCGTCTAACCCATCAATGTTTTGTGTTATCAAATTCTTATCTGCAAGCCATCGATGAACATCATTAGGTTCTGCATTTCTATATTTCGCAAATCTTTTAAAATACCATAAAAGAAACTGTTCAGGATTATTAACATACATATATCTCGTTGCCATTTCCTGAGGTGTGTAGTTTTGACTACCAATAGTCCAAAACCCATCAGCACCACGAAAGGTGGGAATGCCGCTATCTGAACTTACCCCTGCTCCAGTTATATAAAGAGTTCCCATTTTTTTATTTTAGTATAAAATCAATAGTATTTAATTTGAAAGGATATTATGAAAGTTAAATTCTTTCCAATGATTTTGGGTCTGTTTATTTATTTCTTTTCACAACACGCCATTGGGCAAGAATTCTTTGTCAAAAAAAAGTATCGCGATTGGAATGTTTTCTCGTCTGATTTTAACAACTGTTTTTTAGCCTCGAAGGCAAAAAGAACAGCTTCATATTTTAATTCCAGAGAGGTTTTAGGCAAAAATAGGCAAAATTCGTTTATATATTTGTCTAAAAACAAAAATAACAACAACTATTCAATGACTTATTTCTCCGACTTTCCCCTGAAAGATAATGCATCTGGATCTATGAATATAGATGACAAAAAAATGCTGAGGCTAAAGGTCATCAGCTTAAGTCAACAGTCTAATAGTAAACACGCCTTAATTAATGGCTTTATGAAAGAGGATATAAATTTGCTGCTTGGAGGCAATAAATTAAAAATAAAATTACAAGGAATGGATGGCTCCATTCTCGAAGATCAATTCAGCCTGATGGGATTCACAAAATCGTGGAATTATCTTCTATCAACTTGCAACTAAAATCAAATATTTTATAAAGAATGAAATCTGCTTTAATAATCATTGATATTCAAAATGACTTTTGCACTGGCGGTGCACTGGCAGTAAAAGATGGAGAAAAAATTATCCAATGTATAAACGACGCGCAAAAAGAATTTGAAACAGTCATATTAACACAAGATTGGCACCCCCAGGGGCATAGTTCATTTGCATCAAATCACGGTGCCAAGCCTTACACAAATATAGAGATGGAGTATGGTCCACAAATTCTATGGCCTGATCACTGCATTCAAGGCTCTACTGGAGCGAATTTTCATCAAAATTTAAATACTAATAAATCTGACCTGATTCTCAGGAAGGACTCCAATCCAAAAATCGATAGTTACTCTGCCTTTTTTGAGAACGACAAAAATACTACTACTGGTCTTGAAGGATATTTGATAAAAAAAGATATTAAGCAGCTCTATTTATGCGGCTTAGCTTTTGATTATTGTGTTTTCTATTCTGCGTTAGATGGAGCGAATTTAGGCTTTGAAGTATTAGTGTTTCAAGATTTAACTAAGGCTATTGATCTCAACAATTCCAATAAAATTGCAAAGAAATCAATGATTGAAAAAGGAATAAAGTTAATCAATTTTAGTTAAAATTTTTAAATCTATGGTTGAAATTCGCTTTAAAGTTATTAATTTCCTAGAATAAGTAATAATGGAGTAATTCGTGTCCACATTTGATAAGAGAAAAGACGCTTTTGAGAATAAATTTGCCCATGAGCAAAACTTAACCTTTAAAATCGAAGCTTTAAGAAACAAGTTAATAGGAGCGTGGGCTGCTGAAGTTAAAGGCTTAGATAAGGGTAAAACTGAGGAATATATTAGAGAAGTTGTAAAATCAGATTTTCAAGAAGCTGGAGACGAAGATGTATTTAGGAAATTGAAAGCTGACCTTGAAGGTTTAGTTGATGAACAAGTTATCAGAACAAAAATGAATGAATGTCTGCAATCTGCCAAGGATAAGTTGTCGAATAGTTAGTGTTTGTAGCTTTTCATCCCTTAAAAAGACAATCGTCCTTCTTTAATTAGATTTTATTTAAAATGAAAGCATCATCAGATTACGCCAGCTCACTTCCTATATCGCCAGAACATTTATATAAGTTACTGGAAGATTTAAATATAAAATTCAATGTCTTTGAGCACCCCCCTTTCCATACTGTTAATGACGCGAAAAAGTACAGAGAATACATGCGAGGGTTCCATACAAAGAACCTATTTCTACGTGATAAAAAGAAAAAAAGTTATCTGGTTATTGCCCATGAAGACAGTGAGATTGACCTAACCCTATTACCTGAAAGAATAAGATCGTCAAGACTTTCCTTTGGAAGCAAAGAGAGGCTTTTTGAGGAGCTTGGGGTGTTTCCGGGAGCTGTTACTCCATTAGGTGTTGTAAACAATACTAAACGAGATATTAATATCTTTTTAGATGCTGAAATGTCGGGGCAAGATACTATTTTTTGTCATCCACTTGTAAATGATAGAACAATATCTTTAAGCTATAAGAGCCTCTTAACTTATTTTGACCACCTAGGTCTATCTTTTGAAACAGTAAGTTTGAATTTCTAGATTTTATTTTTCCTTTTTAGATATTGTTTAAACTTACTAATTTCACTTGGAGACATACTGTAGCTATGTTCCTTATCTGGGAAGCTGCTATCTTTGACTTCTTTAACGAATTCTTTAAAAGCGTTTGTTGCCACATCAGCAACATTCCCAAATCGTTTTGCAAATTTTGGCTTAAAGGTATTAAATCCCCCTACTAAGTCATAGCCATTTAATAATTGACAGTTTCCCGCTGAGCCACCACCAATTGAAAAAGTAAATATCGATACAGCTTTATCAATTTCAAGAGCTACTTCGGCGGGAACTGCTTCAATCTCTATTCCTATCGCACCTGCTTTTTCTATAGCAATTGCATCCTCTACTATCTTTATCGCATCTTCAGCGTTTTTTCCCTGCATCTTAAATCCACCATATAAATGCACAAGGTGTGGTAACAGTCCGACATGGCTCATTACGGGAATGCCCGATTCAGACACTGCACGTATTATATCAACTCTATCTTTTCCACACTGTAATTTTATCGCATCAGCACCGCTCTCTTTCATCATCTTTGACGCATTTTTTATTGCTATACCTTTTGTAGAATAAGATCCATACGGCATTGCTAAAATACAGAATGTATTCGGGGCACCCTGCCTAACAGCCTTACAGTGATGAATCATTTGATCGACTGTTACCGAAAGAGTGTTCTCATGGCCATAGAGTGTCATTCCTAAGCTATCTCCAACACCTATTATATCGACTCCGGCAGCTTCAGCCCATTGAGCGGACAAAAACTCCCCTACCGCAACCATCGCGAGGCGTTCTTTACTGGCCTTTTTTTTCTTAAGGTCTAAAACAGTCAGCTTTTCTTTACTTTTATTCAATTTCGTGCACCTGAAATGGCGCGGTTGACGGGCCTCGAACCCGCGACCTCCGGCGTGACAGGCCGGCACTCTAACCAGCTGAGCTACAACCGCGCATATGAACAAAGTTCACAGTGGTGGGTGATGAGAGACTCGAACTCCCGACATCTTCGGTGTAAACGAAGCGCTCTACCAGCTGAGCTAATCACCCATTAATAGTTGATTAGCCTCTTTCTTTCGTAAACTCAAGAATTAATTCAGCTCGGTTGAAATCAACTTAGTTTGGTAGCTCTATTTCACCTGACATTTTGCCTTTTAGGTTGTCACTATTTTCATACTCGGAGACATCCCAATCAATACTTTGTAACTTTTCTGTAAGAGCAACTTTCAAAACTTCCTCTACGGTTGTCACCGGAATAATTTCTAAATCGTTCTTTACATTATCGGGAATTTCGGTCAAATCTTTGACATTTTCAATCGGTATAATGACCTTTTTTATTCCTCCACGCAAAGCGGCAAGCAGTTTTTCCTTTAAACCACCAATAGGTAAAACATTTCCTCTAAGAGTTACCTCTCCAGTCATAGCGACATCTCTTTTGATTGGAATTTCTGATAGCATGCTAACTATAGCAGTGACCATCGCAATACCGGCTGATGGGCCATCTTTAGGCGTCGCACCTTCTGGAACATGAACGTGAATATCATATTTATCGAATAAAGTTGGGATAATACCAAATGACGGTGACTTTGAGCGTACAAAACTCGAAGCAGCATCTATACTCTCTTTCATAACTTCACCGAGCTTACCAGTAGATTTCATCCTTCCCTTTCCAGGTAACTTTATTGCTTCAATCGAAAGAAGATCACCACCGACCTCGGTCCACGCCAGACCCGTGGCAACACCTATTTGATCCGACTCTTCGGCCAGACCATATTTAAATTTCTTAACACCAAGCAAATCACTGATGTTTTTATCGTCGACTTTTACTATCTTCCTTTTGTCCTTAATAATGTATGTTAGAACTTTTCTACACAATTTAGCAATCTCTCTCTCAAGGTTTCTTACTCCCGCTTCTCTCGTGTAGTGTCTTATAATCTCATAAAGGCCTTTATCTCTAAGTAAAAACTCGTTTTTATTTAGCCCGTGGTTATCAACTTGCTTTTTGATAAGATGTCTTTTAGCAATTTCAGCTTTCTCATCTTCTGTATAGCCAGAAAGTTGAATAACCTCCATCCTATCAAGCAGTGGTCTAGGCATATTGAAAGTATTTGCTGTTGTAATAAACATGACATCTGACAAGTCGTACTCAACTTCTAGATAGTGATCTGAGAAAGTAGAATTTTGTTCAGGATCCAATACTTCAAGCATCGCGCTTGCAGGATCTCCTCTAAAATCATATCCCATTTTATCTATTTCATCCAACAGTATCAATGGGTTAGATGTCTTTGCTTTTTTCATGCTCTGAATAATTTTTCCTGGCATTGATCCAATGTAAGTCCTTCTGTGCCCCCTTATTTCACTCTCGTCTCTTACTCCACCTAGCGATATTCTAATGAACTCTCTGTTTGTTGCCTTAGCAACCGACTTTCCTAATGAAGTCTTCCCCACACCAGGAGGTCCGACAAGACACAAAATTGGCCCTTTCAGTTTTCTACTACGGTGTTGGACGGCTAAGTATTCAATAATTCTTTCTTTTACTTTTTTAAGACCAAAATGATCATTGTCCAAGATTTCTTGAGCATGATTCAAATCAGATTTTATTCTGGATTTTTTTCTCCAAGGGATGGTCAAAAGCCAATCCAGATAATTTCTTACGACAGCTGATTCTGCTGACATAGGAGACATTGATTTAAGCTTTTTTAACTCAGCAACAGCTTTTTCTTTCGCTTCCTTACTAAGTTTAGTCTTACTTATCTTTTCTTGTATCTCTGAGATCTCATCCTGTCCCTCTGGACCTTCGCCAAGCTCTTTTTGTATGGCTTTCATTTGTTCATTAAGGTAATATTCTCGCTGGGTTTTCTCCATCTGGTTTTTAACTCGAGTTTTAATCTTTTTCTCCACTCGCAGAACGCTTAACTCACCTTCTATAACCTCAAGTATTTTCTCCAGTCTCTTCTTTACATCAGACACCTCAAGTAATTGCTGCTTGTTTTCAACGGTTAAATTGAGGTGTCCAGCAATTGAGTCAGCCAATACAACGGGATCTGAGGCTTTCCTAATAGCATCTAAGGATTCTTCAGTAATATTTTTGTTTAGCTTTGAGTATCTATCAAATTCTTTTGCAACGGTCCGCTTTAGAGCCTCTATCTCATCACCTTCAAAATTTGTAACAATAACTTCTTCACAAAAGGCCTCAAGAAACTTTTTATCGCTTAAAAACTCTGATATTTTCACGCGATGTTTCCCTTCTATCAGAATCTTTACAGCCCCATCAGGTAGTTTCAGAACCTGTAGTACATTTGCTATCACTCCTACTTTAAATATGTTGTTCTCTCCAGGGTCGTCATCTCCCGCATTTTTTTGTGCAACAAGGAGAATTTGCTGTTCTGTTTTCATCACCTCTTCCAGGGCAAGAACTGATTTTTCTCGGCCCACAAAGAGCCGCACAATCATGTTCGGGAAAACGACTATGTCTCTCAATGGTAAAACGGGAATAGGTGATTTGAATGTGCTCATGATGTCCTCCAATCTCTCGTTATATTATATATGATACCAAAACAAAGAAATTCAAGCTTGACCTTTTAGAAATCTAATTCTTTTTTCACTCAACAATCACCCAATAAATTTTTTAGCAAAGGCTTTAAATTCTCCCCTCTTAATGAGCTCTCGTATTCTTTTCATCAAACTTATATAGAAATGTAGATTATGACACGTCAGTAGCATCGATGCTAAAATTTCGTTGGAGCGAACCAGATGACTAAGATATCCTCTAGAATAATTAGAGCAACAATAGCAACTGCAGGTCTCATCAATTGGGTTTTTATCCAACTGGTATTGTGCATTCTTTAAATTAATCGCTCCATTTTTAACAAAAGCTTGACCATTTCTGCCCGATCTTGTGGGAATTACACAGTCGAACATATCAATTCCTCTTAATACAGCACCTACAATATCACTAGGCTTACCTACCCCCATTAAATACCTGGGTTTATCTTTTGGAAAAAAATCCGTTGAATAGTCTAAAACTTCAAACATTTTTTGTTGAGACTCTCCAACTGCAAGTCCTCCTATAGCATAACCATCAAAGCCAATATCATTAAGGTAACATGCACTCTCTTCCCGAAGATCTTCAAACATTCCCCCCTGTTGAATTCCAAATAGCATCGAACCATTAGATCCTTTAAATGATGACTTAGACCTTTCAGCCCATTTTGAGGATAATTTCATACTTTTTTCCGCAATTTTTTTTTCTACTGGGAACGGCGTACATTCATCAAAGGCCATAATTATAGTACTCTTTAATGTTTCCTGGATCATTATTGAGGTTTCGGGCGTAAGCAAAAACTTTTTACCATCCACATGAGAACGAAAAGTCACACCATTTTCATTAAGTTGCCGCAGCTTCGCAAGACTCATTACTTGGAAACCACCGCTATCAGTCAGGATTGGACCTGACCAATTCATAAATGTATTCAAACCTCCCAAATGGTTTACCACTTCTTCCCCGGGTCTAATCATCAAGTGGTAGGTGTTACATAGAAGAATTTGAGCTCCTACCGATTCAAGGGTTTCGGGAAGCATGGCCTTCACAGTTGCACCGGTTCCAACGGGCATAAACACCGGAGTTTCAACGTAACCCCTTGAAGTTTTTAACAACCCAACTCTAGACTTTCCTTCAACGTGAGAAACAGAAAAATCATTCAAACCCATAATTTAATTCCCCTTGAATTTTTGTTTGCATGTAAATATATTAGAAAAAAAGGCTAAGCAACAATGTCATACAACACAGAGAATGTCGAACCAGAATATAAAGAAGAGGGGCAAATATTAAAACCATCAACCACCGAGCATCCCCTCTACGGTAAAATAGTTGACGCATGTAAGACAGTGTATGATCCAGAAATTCCTGTTAATATATATGATTTAGGTTTGATCTACACTGTGGAAATAAGTGATAAAAATGATGCTAAAATTATGATGTCACTAACAGCACCTGGATGTCCAGTTGCTGGTGAAATGCCTGGCTGGGTATCTGACGCCGTTAAAGCTATAGAGGGACTGAATTCTGTGCAAGTCGAAATAGTGTGGGAACCTCAATGGGGGATGGAAATGATGTCTGATGAGGCAAGACTCGAATTGGGGTTTATGTAGTCTTTTATGGGTAATTTTCTAAAAATAAGTAAATCAGCAGCAACCCATATCAGGAAGATAATGGAAAATGGTACAGGAAAAGCTTTGAGAATTGGCCTCAAAAAAGGAGGGTGTGCTGGGATGGAGTATACAATGGAGTATGTTAATGAAATCTCAGAATCCGATGAGATCGTTGAAGTAGATGGTGCGAAGGTGGTAATAGCACCAACTGCTCAAATGTTTTTATTTGGGACCGAAATAGATTATGAGAGCGGGCTTTTAGAGTCTGGGTTTAAATTTATAAATCCTAACGTATCAGAAACATGTGGGTGTGGAGAGTCTATAAAGTTTGATATAAGCTGAATATGATTAAACTATGAAAAATAATCACAAAATTATAGCAGCTAACTGGAAAATGAATGGATCGGAAGAACTCCTAAAAGAGTTCTCCCAATTTGTGCGAGCTAAACATAACGATATAATTATTTGCCCACCATTTACGCTTATAGATTCGGCGAAAGCATTTTTACCTAGTTTTATAAAAATTGGTGCTCAAAATTGTAGCGAAGAAGATAAAGGGCCCTTCACAGGAGAAATATCAGCGTCAATGTTGCAAGAGAAAAACGTTTCACACGTTCTGATAGGGCACTCCGAGCGTCGTATATTATTTAAAGAGAATGATGATGTGATCTTTAAAAAAGCAGAGGCGGCAATTAAGAGCAAACTTACCCCTATAATTTGTATTGGTGAAACACTGTCAGAAAAGAAATCCAACGAAACATTAAAAGTTCTTAATTATCAGATCAATGGATCACTGGCCAAGATTAACCGTTGCGAAAAAGTTATAGTTGCGTATGAACCTGTATGGGCAATTGGAACTGGATTGACACCTGATGAAAATGAAATCAAAGAAACTCACCTGTACATCAAAACAAAACTAGACCAACATTTTAATGCTGATACCCCCATTTTATATGGTGGATCAGCTAATGCAGAAAACTGTAGTCATATAATTTCAATCGAAAATGTGGGAGGGCTGCTTGTAGGTGGAGCCTCTCTAAAAACACGTGATTTTACAACAATTTGTAACTGTTAACTAAACAAAAGAGTCTGGCATAGAGCTTTTCTTTTTAAGAACATATTCTTTTAGCTCTTCTTTTTTTGATGGATCAAGCTCTGGGGGCTCATAATTTTTCAAAAGGTCTTTAGCTTTCTTGTTAGCCTCATAGGTTAAGTCTTTTTCACCTTCTTCTTGCCAAGTTTCAAACGGCTTATAATTCAAAATATCTGAACGCCAAAAAGCTGATTTGAAATTTTTTTGTGTATGATCACAACCTAAAAAGTGACCTCCTGCGCCAACATCTTTAATTGCCTCAAACGCCAAGTCTCTTTCTTGAACGTCAATACCTTTTGATAAAGAATTTAATACTCCTAATTGGTCAGCATCCATTATGAATTTTTCTATACTTGCAACTAATCCACCCTCTAACCACCCGCATGAATGCAACATAAAATTTACTCCGCCCATCAACCCCGCATGAAGGCTATTAGATGTTTCATATGCTGCCTGTGCATCAGTGACCTTAGAGCCGCTTAACCCACCCCCTGACCGATAGGGGATTTTCAACCGCCTTGCTAACTGCCCTGCTCCATACAAGACTTTTGATGACTCCGGCGTCCCAAATGTTGGTGCGCCCGAATTCATATCGATAGATGTAACAAACGCACCAAAAATCACAGGCGCGCCCTTTCTCACTAATTGACTATATGCAACTCCTGCTAACACTTCTGCCAATACTTGCGAAAGTGTCCCAGCTACAGTTACAGGTGCCATTGCTCCTCCAACAATAAAAGGAGAAATAATACATGCTTGGTTCGCTCTAGCATATACTTCCAAGGCACCCATCATCGTTGCATCTAATACCAGAGGAGAATTAAGGTTTATCAAAGATGTCATAACAGCATTTTCGCTAACAAATTTTTTGCCGAAAATAATTTCACTCATTTCTACCGAGTCTTTTGCCCTTTCAGGCGCAGTAACTGAACCCATATAGGGTTTATCTGACAGTGTCAGATGTGCAAAAAGCATGTCGAAGTGTCTTTTATTTACAGGAATATCTGTTGGCTCACAAAGAGTTCCTCCTGAATGATGAACCCATTTAGACATATATGCTAATTTTACTAGTTTCTCAAAATCTGCTATTTCCGCGTAGCGCCTGCCTCCTTCAAGATCTCTAATAAAGGGAGGGCCATATACAGGCGCACAAACCAAATTCTTCCCCCCTATTTCAACACTCTTTAACTTTGATCTTGCATGCTGTGTGAAAGTATTCGGAGCAGTAGAACAAAGAATTCGTGCAAGACCTTTAGGTATTTTGACTAAATCCCCTTTTACATCAGCTCCTGCATCTTTCCATAAGCTCAGCGCAAAATCATTATCAGGAAATTTAACTCCAATATCGGAAAGAACTTCTTCCGCACTATTTTCAATTACTTCCAAAGCCTCTTCATTTAGTATTTCGAAATTTGGAATTTTTCTCTCAATATATTTGGAAAACTCTATTTGTTGAGTGGTTCTTGCTTCACGTCTAGTAGCCCTTCCACCTGAACGTTTTCTTGCTCTATTCAAGATAAAACACCAATCAGAAATATGTTTTGTTTGCAACCATGTGTTATATTACAGTATGTTGTCAGCAAAAACACCAATTATATAAATTCAAAAGCCTGTAATTTGTCATGATTCTAATTATTGATTTTGGAAGCCAAGTAACTCAGCTTATTGCAAGACGTATAAGAGAGCTTAACGTTTATTGTGAAATTATTCCTTGGGATAAAGATATTCTCAAAACTAAATCACTCGGCGAAGCAAAAGCTATTATTTTATCCGGAGGCCCAGACTCTACAAGAGTAAAGAAAAGCCCCACAGTTTCAAAAAAAATTTTTGACTTAAATATTCCAATATTAGGTATTTGTTATGGGCACCAACTAATCTGTAAGCTATTAGGCGGTAAAATTTCAAAGTCAGAAAAGAGGGAATTTGGAAGAACAATAATTCGTAAAAATAGCAAAGGTCGGTCTCCAATACTAAAGGGTTTGTTCAAAAAAAACATAGAAGTAGTTTGGATGAGCCATGGCGATGCAGTAACCAAATTACCAGAAGGATTTATAGAACTAGCAAGCTCGGATACTTCTTCATTTTCAATTATTGAAGATGTCGCTAGGAGAGTTTTTGGGGTTCAGTTTCATCCTGAAGTGTTTCACACGGTGAACGGAAAAAAGTTTTTAGAAAACTTCGTTAACCTTTCAAACATTAAAAGAAACTGGACACCAGTTAAGATAACCGAAAGCATAATCGAGAAACTTAAAAACGAGATAGGAGATAAAAAGGTAATTTGTGGCCTATCTGGTGGTGTAGACAGCACGGTCACAGCCCTTCTGCTACACAGGGCGATAAAGAAAAATCTTACCTGTATTTTTGTCGAAAATGGGCTTCTTCGAAAACAAGAAGCTGATCAGATAGAGTTTCTTTTCAAAAAGCACTTCAAAATAAAGTTAAAAACAGTAAATGCAAAAAGTCTTTTTTTACAAAACCTAAGGGGTGTCAGTGATCCTGAAAAGAAAAGAAAAATTATAGGAAAGCTTTTCATAAATGTTTTTGAAAAAGAGGCTAAAAAGCTAAAGAATGTAAGTTATCTGGCACAAGGCACCCTATACCCCGATGTTATTGAGTCAACATCAGTACATGGAAAATCAGCAGCTACTATCAAGAGTCATCATAACGTCGGAGGGTTGCCGAAGAAAATGGATCTGAAGTTGGTAGAACCATTAAAAACACTTTTTAAAGATGAAGTTAGAAAAATAGGTTCTGAGTTAAAACTCGATAAAACATTTCTAGACAGGCATCCGTTTCCCGGACCAGGTTTAGCTATAAGATGCCCTGGTGAAATAACAGCAAAAAAACTAAGCCTTCTGAGAGAAGCAGACAGTATTTTCGTTAAACAGCTAAAAGAGCATAAATTATACAATAATGTATGGCAAGCATTAGTAATCTTACTGCCTGTTAAAAGCGTAGGCGTAATGGGTGATGATCGGACACATGAGTATAGCTGCGTCTTAAGAGCAGTGACAAGCACCGACGGGATGACCGCTGACTTCTTTTACTTCAAAAGAGAATTCCTTTCAGAAACAAGCAATAAAATTATTAACGAAGTTAAAGGAATCAATAGAGTATTGTTTGATATCACCTCTAAACCGCCTGGAACAATTGAGTGGGAGTAGGTGAAAAAATTAGCAAAGCTAATTAGTTGGTTAATTTAGTAACACTTACCTCAGATAATTTTTTTACCTTTATGTTATGGCTAAGGAATATAAGTTCACCCAAATCTTCTATTACAACAGTGATATTTTTAATTTTGGCTTCAATCAAATCATCTAAATTTTTTTTTGATATTTTCTGGTTTTTACCAACTATGGAAACATTATTTTTACCTACATCATTAAAAGATATTTTATTAATTATGCTTGCACTCACCTGCATGTTTCTAACTCTTACAGATTCAGTAATTAGGTTATGCGTGTGAGAGAGTATTTTGAAAATCTCTTCTTTATCAGTTTTACTGTGGAACTCGAGATAGATAGCCTCTATGTTATGCAATCTGTCTCTTAATGATTTTAAAATCTGAACTTCGCATCCCTCGGTATCTATCTTTAAAATATCTACATTATCAATTTCCTTTAAGTCAAGAAATTCGCTTAAATCTACCAATTCAATTTCTTCAAATTGTTTTGATTTAGTCCAGTTTTTATAAATAGAATTTTTGCCTCCACTATCAGAATCAAGATACACTTTTTTTTTTGTTCGATAACTATAAGCGCCTTTATTAATCGGGAATATATTCTGCAATGATCCTACGTTTTTTTTTAGCAACTCAAAGTTCATCGCAGTTGGTTCAAATGCAAAAATTTTTGCATTAGGGTAATTGAGTGAAAAAAAGACACTTGTGGCACCGATGTTAGCGCCGACATCCAAAATCAGTTTAGGATTTATTTTTGGTAAAATTGGATAAGTTAGCCCTTTAAAAATTTTCAATAATCCAGCTCCCTGCATTTTATCAGTTTTATGCAAAAAAAAATCAAACTTTGTTTCTTTGTGAGAAATCTTAAATTTCATTTAAAAACCACGCCTCACCTTAGCTAATTATCTAAAAATATTTCTCTTTAAAAATACTCGCTATCATGTGCTAGCCTATATGCTGTACAATAAATAATAAATCTTGATTTTTATTATAGTATTTTTCCAATAAGAGAAACAAATACAAACTTTCATCTCAAAATGAGATTTTTAGCTCGATTACAATTTAGATAAAAATAGATAATCAAGATTTATTAAATTAAATAGAAATAGTATAAATTTTGATCTCTCATGAAATCAATAATTAATTGGGTGAGAATAGTTAATACCTTGTCAATTCTTGATTTATATAGGTTACTAAGTTTTATAATAGTTAGAAACTAGAACTTTCTTGGTTGCTTGTACTTGCTAACTTCCAAAATGTTAGAAAGAAAGTTAGAAACTACAGCAACTATTATGAAGCATATGAAAATTCACAAATCAAGTGAAACAAACAACATATATTGGTGAAGGCACCTCCATTAGTGGTGGAGCAACAATTTTACCTGGTATTAGAATTGGTAAAAAAGTAATAATTGGAGCTGGTTCTGTGGCAACAAAAAATATTGAAGACGTACGATTGTTTATGGTGATAGCGCGAAAAATAAAAGAACCGCTGATGATATTTGAGTCACTCAATACTTTTAATTTTTACTAAAGATAGAGTTCCTATTTTTGGTTAAAAAGCAGTCTTTGAAAAAAAAACAAGTTTGGTGTTTGGTAATTTAGAGTGTGGATTAGTAGTGAGAAGAAGTACATCGAAAAATCACTACTTACTAAAAAGAAAACTAACGCTGTAGATTTAGCAGAAGAGTTGTACATACAAAAACGCAACGAATTTGCTTATGATATGACTTTTTTGCAACTGCTTTTGCTATCAAATACCACAAACGCATTTCACTTGAGGCAGAATTACAAGTAGATATAATAAGATCTTACTCAACCCAATCAACTGGGAAAAACATCTCATAGCTCCTAACAAGGAATAATAAATCAGTTGGCACAGGAAAGATTACAGCACAATTTATTTGTAAAGTCTTTAGATTGGTTATTTGTTGTTTTATTTGTGTATGGAGTTTATAAACAGATAGAAAGAAAAGAACAGTTAAATGATTTGGGACTTCTTAAATCAGAGATCTTTTTTGCTTTGATTTTTTTGATTTTTATCTTGTTCCGCCTCATTTACATGAAAAAAGTATATAAAACTGCACTTCCTTCTAATGCTCCCAAAATACAACTTATAGCTGCAAAATTTGTCCGTATTTCGATGTTTTTTTTTCTCTCAGGAATAGCAGCTTCAGGCTTAGGAATTGGGTTCCTTTTCTGGCTGGGTTATAAAAACGGCCTTTTCATTGAAACTATAATTTGGCTCCACGAATTGCTTTTCTCTCCTGTATTTTGGTTGATTTCAATTCACATATTGGCCGCAATATACCATCGGAGCCAGAATGATTTTGTTTGGAGCTCTATGGTTCCCTTTCTGAAGGAGAACGATAAATAGATAAGCAATGGGTAAGGTTTTTAAAGTATGTGAAAAGGATGAATGGGAAGGTGCAAAAAACAATGATTTTTTTGCAGGATCAAAAAGTGATCTAAGAGATGGATTTATTCACTTTTCTACTTCAGAACAATTGAACGAAACCTTAGAAAAACATTTCAAATTAAAAAGTCCGTTGTATTTGCTAGAAGTAGAAACCAACGATTTAGAGATAGAATGGGAAATAAGTAGAAACAACCAGTTATTCCCACATTTATATGCACCATTGCCTTTAAGCACGGTTACAAATGTTTATAGAATTATTGTGGATGCTGAAGGAACCCATATTATTCCCAAGGCCGTGTATAATGATTAGTTAACTGTTTATAAAAATGGTTACAATATTAAACGAAAGGAAACTTTTCCATTTTCTTCAGTTAAATTATGAAAAGAAAATAAATAAAATATTAAATTTTCTATTAGAAGACTGTAATCCAAAAGATTGGATCAAAAAATATAGTATTTCGACTACCAAATTAAAAAAATTATGGCAATCTCATGAAAGACGCGGTGCTTGGACATTTGAATAATTGGCAAAGATCTTTAGATGATTTGTTAGCTCTTATCATATTAACTGATCAATTTACTAGAAATGTTTTTTGAGAAACACCGAGGTCCTTTTCAGGAGACATACTTGCCTTAAGAACCTACTTAAATTGTTTATACAAATTTAATATCAGCCAATGCAAAAAAATGAAAAATCACGCTTCATCTTAATACCATTGATGCATAGTAAGAATTTAAAAGTTAAAAAATGTCTTTGCCATTATTTCGAATCCACTTCCCAGAAAGTCACCAGTGAGCGCTGAAACTCAAAAATATTATTGCCAGATTTGACAGGCTTCCACACAGAAATGCTATTTTAGGTAGAACGTCAACAAAATCAGAAATTCAATTCTTAAAAAGTCCTGGATCTTCATTCTAGTAAATAGATAAATGGCCATAGACTTATGAGACTGGATTTGATTTTTCAACCAATTTCGCAAAAAAACTTGCTCCTATCGGTGAGAGGTCATCATTAAAATCATACTCTGGGTTGTGGACAGCTGCTCCAACACCCTGCCCAACATGGAAATAGCATCCAGGGCGTTCCTCTACCATATATGAAAAGTCCTCAGACGCCATTATTGGCTGAGCATCAATATCTACTTTTTCCGCACCTACTATCTCTTTAGCCACATCGGCAGCAAATTTTGTTTCTCTTTGATGATTTACGGTAGGAGGGTAACCATAGTTATAGTTTAATTTAATTTTCCCTCCATATCCTTTACTATAACCCTTGCATAGTTCCTTTAGCCTTTTTACAACGACTCTTTGTGCTTCTTTAGATAAAGTTCGAACAGTTCCATTGATAAATGTATTGTTAGGAACAATGTTGTGTGTTGTCCCTGCATGAAACTGGGTAATAGAGATTACTACTTTTTCTAAAGCCGGTAGATTTCTGGAGGAAATCGTTTGTATAGCTTGAACAAGCTGTACCCCAATTACAAGTGGGTCAATTGTTTCTTCAGGCTCCGCCGCATGACCTCCTTGACCAATTATTTTAATCACAAAATCATCTGCTGCAGCCATGTTGGGACCGATACAAGTTTTAAAAACACCTAAAGGAGAACCGGGATCATTGTGAATCCCATAAACTTCATCAATCCGAAACTTCTCCATAATGCCTTCACTACACATTACTTTGGCTCCTCCCCCGCCTTCCTCAGCTGGTTGGAAAATCAAGGCTACATTTCCAGAAAAATTCCTGGTCTCGCATAAATATTTAGCAGCCCCTAAAAGCATAGTAGTGTGTCCGTCATGCCCACAAGCGTGCATCACACCTTCTTGTTTGGATCTATATTTTTTATTTGTTAATTCTGCTAACGGCAATGCATCCATATCAGCTCTGAGACCAATTGTTTTTCCATAAGATTTACCTTTAATTATTGCAACAAGCCCTGTTTTTGCTATTTGGGGATGGATTTCATCTACACCAAACCCTTCTAGTTTCGACTTAACAAACTTTGCTGTCTCGAAACAATCAAATCCCAGTTCCGGATTAGCATGGATATGATGCCTCCATCCTTGCATCTCATCAAAGTAATCTGCTATTCTATTGATTATCGGCATGGCAACTTCTATTTTTATGATAACTGTCGTTATAATAATACGATAACATGCTTGAATTATTTTAAAAGTATTTTGAAGCACAAGTAAAGAATGTTAACAGTAGATCAATCCCCCACTGAAAAAAAATTTGTTCAAAATCCCTATGTTTTCTATCGCGAAATCTTAAAAGAAGGCGGGTTTTGCTTTTGGAAAAATTATAATCAGAAGGCATTTTTTAAATTCGAAACTATAAATAAGATTTTCAAGGACAAAAGGTTTGGTAGAGAGTTACCACCGGAGATTGAACTAGCGAATGAAAAAGAACTTTGTAACTTTTATAGGATTGAGAGAAACTCAATGCTTGAATTAGAAGGGGAAAGACATTCCCGACTAAGAGGATTAGTATTGCGCGCATTCACTACCAAAAACATTCAAAAGATATCTAAAGGTATCGACACCCTTTGTTATGATTTATTACATAAGATAGGGGATAAAGAAACAGATCTAATTGAGAATTACGCAAAGCAGGTTCCAGTTATTACTATTGCTCGTCTTTTAGGAATACCTGAAGAAATGTCAGATCAACTGTTACACTGGTCTAATACAATGGTTGCTGTGTATCAAGCAGGCATTTCAGAGCATACTAAGAACTTAGCAAACCAATCTTCCATAGAGTTCTATGAATACATTGAAAAATATGTGAGTGAGCGCCGTTCAAAGCCGGCAGACGATTTAATTACTCATCTCATCAATGCAGAAGAAGATAACCAGAAGCTCAGTTTTGATGAATTGATCTCAACTTGCATTCTGTTATTAAATGCGGGGCATGAGGCAACAGTTCATTCTATTGGTAATGGTATTAAAGCATTACTAACTAACAAAGTTGAATGCCAATTTTTAAAAGAAAAAGACTGGCAAAATATTGTAGAAGAGATCTTAAGATATGATCCACCACTTCATATATTTACAAGATTTGCTTACGAAAACTTATCTGTCGATAACATAGAGATTTCTCATGGAGAAAAGATTAGTTTGATAATAGGTGCGTCTGGACAAGATCAGTGTAGATGGGATCGGCCCTCCGAATTCATTTCAAATAGACCCTCAATAACTCACAATGCTTTTGGCGCAGGATCGCATTTCTGTCTTGGAGCTCCATTGGCTCGTTTAGAAGTGAAGTTAGCACTAAAAAACCTTTTTGAAAATAAACGATACATCAAGATACTAAAAAAACCCGAATATGCTGATACTTATCACTTTCATGGACTTACGTCATTAAATGTTGAAATGCATTAAATGATCTCTAAACTACATTTAATTTAAAGAAAAAAACGTATGATAAAAACTTTTAAATTAATCCAAGCTATGAGACATTTTAGTTTGGTCGCTGTAACGGTGGCTTTTTTATTTTCAATGAACTTAGGTCTGTTAGAGAACTTTATATCTTTGAACGATCTTTTAAGAGAAAATCGCGTTTATTACTTTAAAGAGAATAAGGACCCTGTAAATGGACTAGTCAAAACTTTCTGGAACAATGGGTATGTAGAAAATACTGGAACATTGTTGAATGGGCTTAAAGAAGAAGATTGGGAATACTTTCATGATAACGGAAAATTACGAGCTAAAGGTTCTTACATCAAGGGCGAAAAGAGTGGTAAATGGTTAACTTATTTTAATAATGGAAATATGAGATCAGAGGAAGTATACGACAAAGGCAAAAAATCAGGGATTTGGGCATTTTATTATCCGAGCGGTAACATTCGGACTCAGGAAGAGTATAAAAATAACATCCTAGAAGGTGTTTGGAAATTCTATCTTGAATCAGGCGAATTGATAGAAAGCGGATTCCAAAAAAATGGGGTAAGAAACGGTCTTTTGGAGATATTTGATAAATCAGGCGATCTTATAAAAAGGGAAACCTGGGCAATGGGTACACTTAAAAAAGTAGAGTTGTACTAAATGCAAGAAAAAAAAATAACAATAACCATAAATAAAAAAAGCTGCCACGGAACAAAATTTCAACTGGCTGTCTGGACCGAGATTGCAAAGATAAAAGCAGGAACAACCATAACGTATTCAGAAATTGCAAATTTACTTGGAAAACCGAAATCTGCGAGAGCTGTAGCGAATGCTTGTGGAAAAAATCCATACCCCGGGCCAATACCTTGTCATAGAGTAATAAGATCGGATGGATCTTTGGGGGGTTATAGTGGCATCGGAGGAATAAAAACAAAACAAAACCTACTTCAAAAAGAAATAAAAAATTCCGGATAAATTGGGTCAATTGAAACAAGCAAACCGTAGAAATATTTTAGCATTGGCCACAGCACAAGCAGTTTTAGGCTCGCAAATGCCTATGTACATTATTTTGGGAGGTCTTGTTGGGCAATCTCTTGCAAGCAATGTTTGCTATGCGACCTTACCTATATCACTTTTAATTGTTGGTTCAATGGTAAGCTCTCCTATTCTTTCCAATCTAATGCAATCAACAACCAGAAGACTTGGATTGATTGTTGGGAACTTAGCGGGGTTAATTGGGTCTCTGACTTCGCTCTTAGGAATATTCCTTGGATCATTCGAGATTTTTTTATTGGGCTCCTTTGTTTCAGGCACATATATGGCTTCCCAAGCATTTTACAGGTTTGCAGCTACAGATAGTTGCGAAGACCGGTTCAAAGCACGAGCTATCTCAACTGTTCTTTCGGGCGGCTTAATTGCAGCAATTTTAGGCCCATCTTTTGTTAAAATATCTTTAAATCTAAATAATTCTGTACCATTTCTGTATTCTTATTTAGCTATAGTAATCCTTAATTGCTTAGGTCCTTTCATATTGTCTTATGTCAAACCTATTCCCCCATCAAAATCATCTCGAGGAAACATAAAAAATAATTATAAGTTAAACAGACCGCTTATTACTATTTTCAAAAGCCCAGTTATTTTTGTCTCGATAAGCTGTTCAATGATTGCGTATGGCGTAATGAATCTAATTATGACTTCCTCACCTATAGCGATAGTGGGATGTGGATTTGGGACAAGCCAAGCAGCCAATGTTGTTTCAGCCCATGCATTGGCAATGTTTGCTCCCTCCTTTATAACTGGAAATTTGATAGAAAAATATGGGGAAAAGTCAATAATATCAACTGGAATGATTTTATTCTTGCTTGCAGTCCTTATTGCTTATCAAGGTGTGGATATTTCGAACTTCTATATATCGTTAATATTAATTGGTATTGGCTGGAATTTTGGCTTCATAGGGTCAACAAGCCTGCTAACAAAAAATCATTTCCCGTCCGAAAGGGGAAAGGTTCAAGGAGTAAATGATTTTTTTGTTTTTGGTTTTGTTGCGCTATCATCGGTAACCTCGGGTTGGTTAATGAATTGCAGTGCTAACTCCTCGCAGTTAGGTTGGGAACTTGTTAATTTAACAGCTACTCCCTTAGTAATCTTTGCTTTAATCTCAATGATATTTTTATGGATTGCAAATTACTCAAAATTGAGAAAAATATGAAGTGATGGCGTAAATTTTGCATTGGATTTGAGTTAAAATTTCGTAATGGAAAAAATATAATGATCATTTTAATTCGAGTCTTTGTTATTTTAACGATATTTCTTTTACCTCTTTCTATTCTAGGTGATAACCATAGCAAACGAAACAACTGTCCTGAAGACAATATTGCAACGCTTTATGACCTGATTTATGGAAATTATTTACCTTTTGACCCCCCCCCTTGATGAAGAAGGAAATGTATCGCTGTCTCCAGAGGAATTATTCGTAATGAAATCGAAGCACTTCTTCAATCAAATCAAGAAAGTCGACCCAGTTAAGATTTCTCTGGCTACTTACGCATCATTGTTAAAAGAGGTTCCCGAGGCTCTGAGCGATTTTGAAACCCGGATCAAAATTATATTACCTGATTGCCAGATTGTTTCCCTTTATAGAGGTTCTCCCATCGAAGAGATCACAACAGATTTTAAAACAGTACAACTTATTTCTAAAACAGCGAATGATGCGAATTTAAACTCTTTTGCATTTTTTGCTGCAAACAAAATAATCATAAAACCATTAGACTTTAGCTCTGTTCAAGCTATGCTCAAAAACGATTACGCGTTTGATCCAGACGTCTTAACCAGCCTGATGCCAAAAAAAATGATTGATCGATATTTTCCTGGAAATATGATCCCGGTTGCTAATTTGTCTGAAGCAGCTTTACTTACGTTTATTTCCAGAGGTGGGCAAATAAAAAACATGCCTAAAGAGGTATTTTTTGTAAATCCAAAAAGCTTTTCAGGAGTATCAGAAAGCTTTTCTGCAATAATGCTAGATGATAGTGGGAATTTAGAAACATTCGCAGCGTTAAATACAGATCTTATTGTACAATTATTTAACAGATATGGCATAAAAAGCGAGGTGATCTCACTGAGAGAAGTGTTCACTGAAGATTCTGGTAGTTGTAGTGTTGACCCAGCTGGCAGGTGGTATCAGCTTATTGGGGGACGAAAAATAAGAAACTGCCCCTTTTTCAGTATGACTAGAAAGATGCTACAAAAGCGAAGCTATCTAGATACTGCGGACTTTGTTGAACAAAATACAAACTTTACTAGATTGGACGAAATCATTAGAGAATACGTACTTAAAGAAAGTGTTGACGGATAACAAAATCTCATTGAGTCACATCTTTACTTTACAAATATGAAAATTTTAGATATTTCCGGAACTCGAGTTTGTATTTAAAAAAGGAAATGTCTATGTTACTAAATCCGTTAATACCCATTCTTTTTGGTTTTTTTGGACTTTTTTGTGCTTTTATTGTTTATCTGCAAGTGAGAGGCGCAAACGAAGGTACAGGTAAAGTCAAAGAAATCGGGGACGAAATCCATCTAGGAGCAATGGTTTTTATGGCTTCAGAATATAAGATACTCAGTATTTTTTGCGTTATATGCATCACAGCACTCTATTATTTTTTAGGCTGGGAAACATCCCTCGCTTTCTTTCTAGGGGCTTTATGTTCAGGTTCAGCAGGATACATTGGAATGTATACAGCGACCAAAGCTAACGTCAGAACGGCGGTGGCTGCCAGTGAGGGTGGAGCTGCGTCAGCTCTAAATATAGCTTTTTTTGGCGGTTCAATCATGGGTTTAACTGTCGCAGCGATGGGATTAGTAGGCATAGGACTTCTGTTCTATAACTTTGGAGGAGATTTAAAACAAATACATGCTATTGAAGGATTTGCCATGGGCGCTTCTTCTGTTGCTCTTTTTTCTCGTGTTGGAGGTGGAATATTCACTAAAAGCGCTGACGTTGGCGCAGATTTAGTTGGAAAGGTCGAGGCTGGTATTCCAGAAGACGACCCCAGAAACCCAGGTGTCATAGCGGATAACGTCGGAGATAATGTTGGAGATGTGGCCGGAATGGGATCCGACATTTTTGAGTCTTACTGCGGTTCAATAATAGCGTCTATTATTCTGGCAACAACAATGTCAGCTTCATCAGTTTCTCTCCTAGGGGGAAATGTAACTGCTTTAATAGGTATGCCTTTATTGTTAGCCTCTGTTGGTCTCATATGCTCCATACTTGGAATTCTAACCGTAAGAGTGTTTTCAAACAGTAGCCCTGAGATGGCTTTGAGGTATGGAACCATAGGTTCTGCAGTCCTATTTATTATAGCTGCATATTTCACCATTACATCTGTTGGGGTATCAGCAAATGTTTGGATTGCAGTGCTTATAGGTGCAATTGGCGGCATAGTCGTTGGTTTGATAACCGAATACTACACGGGAGGTAAACCTGTTCGAAAAATTGCTGAAGGAGGAGAAACTGGTGCAGCCACGATAATGATAACCGGATTGGCAGTTGGCATGCAGTCAGTAGCGATCCCCGTGCTTGCTATAGTTGTAATAATTTTTACGGCAAACTCTTTTGCTGGCCTTTACGGTGTTGGGATGGCAGCTGTTGGAATGTTAAGCACTGTTGGAATAACGATGGCAATTGATGCCTATGGTCCTGTAGCTGACAATGCCGGTGGTATAGCTGAAATGTCAGAGATGGGCAAAGAAACAAGAGAGATAACTGACTCTTTAGATGAAGTTGGTAATACTACAGCTGCAATAGGTAAAGGCTTTGCTATTAGTGCCGCAGCATTGGCGGCTTTGGCATTGATAAGTGCATATATAGAAAAAATTAGTGGAAGCGATGCAAGCTTTGTACTAGCTATTAATGATCCTTTAGTTCTAGCAGGAATGTTTCTTGGTGGCATTTTCCCATTCCTTGTCAGCTCAATGACAATGACAGCTGTTGGTGATGCGGCTTTTGACATGATAAAAGAAATCAGGCGTCAATTTAAAGAAATTCCTGGTCTCCTTGAAGGAAAAGCAAAGCCAGATACTGCAAAATGCGTGGACATAGCGACAAAAGCTGCACTAAGAAAAATGATTGCTCCAGGAGCTCTAGCAGTTTTAGCTCCAGTTGTAGTCGGTACAATTCTCGGGCCCAAAGCCTTAGGAGGAATGTTAGGAGGAGCGCTTATTTGTTGCGTTATGATGGCATTAATGATGGCTAATGCTGGTGGAGCTTGGGATAATGCAAAAAAATATGTTGAAAAAGGAAACTTAGGAGGGAAAGGTTCTGAGGTACACAAAGCTGCAGTTGTCGGCGATACTGTTGGTGACCCTCTAAAGGATACATCTGGTCCCTCTATGAATATCTTGATAAATGTAATGGCTATTGTTAGCTTGGTCATTGCACCATTACTTGTATAATAGCAAGCTGTTAAGGCTTTGCTATTTTAGTAGAGCCTTAACAATCTCAGATGCTTTTCCAAAATCCATCCTACCACTGAATCTATTTTTTAATTCACTCATTATCTTACCCATATCTTTGATACTTAATTGGTCCTCAGCATCTATAATTTTTGATACTTCGGTGTGAATTTCCTCGTTTGTTAGTTGATTGGGCAGAAACTCTTGAATAATTTTAATTTCTTCCCTCTCTCGTTCAGCAAGCTCAATTCTGCCACCTTCCTCATACTGAATAATGCTCTGTTTTCTTTGTTTGACCATATTTGATAATATCAAAATAATTTCATCATCACTTACACCTTCAGTATTCTCTTCAGACCTTACTGCAATGTCTCTATCCTTTATTGCAGCATTAATCAGCCGTAAAGTCGCTACTCGCAGTTTCTCTTGTGATTTGATTGCTTCTTTTAAATTCTCGTCTAATTCAGATCGCATAATTACCTCTCTATTATCAAATCACAATCTTAATCAAAATGATACGATCGACTTTTTAACAATTTAATCTTTTATTTGCAATGAAAAAGAATTACTCATAGTTTGTTGAGAAATTAAATATAAGTTTCCTTTATAAGATATGAAAAAATTTACTGGATTGCTGCTGTTCGAGGATGGAACAACTTGGGACGCTACTGGGTTTGGTCACGAAGGCTATGGTTTAGGAGAACTATGTTTTAATACTTCAATGACCGGCTATCAAGAAATAATTTCTGACCCATCCTATTCAGAACAAATAATAACTTTCACGTTTCCACACATAGGCATTGTGGGAACTAATAGTGATGATAATGAATCTCAAAAACCGACTGCAGCAGGCGTGATAACCCGATCTAGACCTACAGAGCCATCAAATTGGAGAAATGAACTCACTTTTGATGTTTGGCTTGAGAGAAATAATATAACCGGAATTTATGGAATCGATACAAGAGCTTTAACAAAAAAAATCAGAGAGTTGGGCGCCCCTAAGGCTCTAGTGCATTTCAACCAAGATGGTTTCCACGATTTGGAATCTCTTAAACAAAAGCTTAATCAGTGGCCTGGAATTGAAGGACGAGATCTTACTGCTCAAATTCATTTAATTAATAAGCAAGATAATAATAAAATAGCTAATCATGGCAAGAAATCAGCGAAAGTGCTTTTGTTTGATTTTGGAACGAAATTAAACATCATTAAGTGCCTTTCACACCATAATGTCGATGTTGAGTTAGTACCAGCCGATGTAACCTTCGACCAAGTATTAGCAGCAGAACCGCACGGTATCTTGCTTTCAAATGGACCTGGAGACCCTGCCGCTACCAATAGGTTTACTAATGAAGTGCTTAAAAGGCTAATAGATCACACTACTATCCCTATCTTCGGAGTTTGCCTGGGTCACCAACTTTTAGGTCTCGCTTTGGGAGCAGAGACAGAAAAAATGAACCACGGTCATCATGGAGCAAACCACCCAATATTAGACCTAAGAACTGGTAAAGTTGAAATTACATCAATGAACCATGGGTTTGCAATAAATGCGAAGAGCTTACCTCAAAATATTATGGAAAGCCACGTCTCTCTATTTGATGGATCGAATTGTGGAATAGAACACAAATATAGAGATATTTTTTCAGTCCAATATCACCCTGAGGCAAGTCCAGGCCCACATGACAGTTTACATCTATTTAGTAAATTCGTTCAAATGGCGACAAAATATAAAAACGATGAACAAAAAGCAATCCAATAAAGTTATGATTTCTGGGCTCGGAATATCGGGCTTGATTACAGCCTCTTTGCTGTGCAAAGAAAAAATTAAGGTAGAGTGCTTTGAACCGAACGATATATCCAAATTTTCTACGGATCAAAGAACCACCGCTTTCCTTAACCCTGCAATAGGTGTGTTTAAAGAAATAGGTATATGGAAAAAAATAGAGCCTTTTTCTCAACCACTAAAGGAGATGGAAATAGTTGATGTTGGCAATTCAAAACGAGGGGATAGTACAAGCGTAGTGTTTAAACCAACAGAAATATCTATAGAAAATTTTGGTTTTAACGTTCCTAATGACTTTTTGAGATTAGAGTTATTAGTTTCGCTGAAAAAAAAGAAAAATTTTACTCTACACGAAGGTGACTCAATAGTTGACCACTATGCGTTTGATGACAGTATTCTTGTAAAAACTGCCAAAGGGAAAAATCTTACTGGAAACCTTTTGGTATCTTGCGAAGGTAAAGACAGTGCTATAAGACGAAGAGAGAAAATAAAAACTCTTAAAACCTCATACAACCAGTTGGCAATGGTTTTCCAAGTGTCTCACTCAAAAAAACATAAAGACAGAACTACAGAAATACTGGATTCTGGCGGACCGTTTACAATAATCCCTCTTCGAACTCCGTTAAACCAATTAAGGTCAACTATTGTATGGATGGATACTTTCGATGTAATCAATAAAGCATATAGTTTAGAAAATACTGAGTTTAACTCTATTATTTCAAAAAAAAGTCTGGGTAGCAGAGGAAATATAAGGCTTACTGGCAAAAGGCAGAAATGGCCAGTTTCCTCACAATTCTCAAAAACTCTAACAAGCAAAAGAATTGTGCTTATTGCTGAAAGTGCACACGTAATGCCCCCGACTGGGGCTCAAGGCCTCAATACTTCTGTGGAAGATATTATAACTCTTCATAATCTTTGCAAAAAGGCTCTAAAAAATAATGAAGATTTAGGTGCAGACAGGGTTTTGAAACAATATCAAATTAAGAGACTCGCTCAGACTGGAAGTAAAGTTTTTGGGATCCACCTACTAAATAAGATCTCTATGACCGAAAATAAATTTCTTAAAATTGCTAGAAAAAGTTTTTTTATGTATTTAAATCAAAGTCCGTTTCTCAAAAAAACATTAATAAAGGCTGGTCTAGGGAAATAAACTTGAAAAAAGGAATATTTGTTCTGGTTAAAAAAGAAAAATAGTTTAAAACAGTGCAAAGGAAAGGAACTTGTTATGAAGGTATATTACGATCACGACTGCGATGTTAGTCTTCTTAAAAAAATGAACATCGTTATTCTTGGCTACGGTAGCCAAGGGCACGCCCATGCATTAAATCTAAGAGATTCCGGGATAAGCAACATAGTGGTCGCATTGAGAGACGGTTCTAGCTCGATAAATAAAGCTGAGAGTCAAGGGTTTAAAGTCATGAATCTAGAGGATGCTTCTAAATGGGCAGATTTAATTATGTTCACTATGCCTGATGAACTTCAAGCGGAAACCTATAAAAATTTTGTAAAAGATAACCTTAAAGATGGTGCTGCAGTTGCATTTGCACATGGCTTAAATATTCATTTTGGCTTAATAGAACCAAAACCGTCAATAGACGTTATCATGATGGCTCCTAAGGGTCCTGGCCATACCGTCAGAGGAGAATATGTTAAAGGAGGTGGAGTGCCCTGCTTGGTAGCAGTCAATAATAACGCATCTGGTAAGGCTATGGATATAGGATTAGCTTACTGCTCAGCAATTGGTGGAGGACGGTCAGGAATTATAGAGACAGATTTTAAACAAGAGTGTGAAACAGATCTATTTGGAGAGCAAGCTGTACTCTGCGGTGGTTTAGTAGAATTAATTAGAGGTGGTTTTGAAACCCTCGTTGAGGCGGGATACGACCCAGAGATGGCTTATTTTGAATGCCTTCACGAAGTTAAACTCATCGTTGATCTTATATACGAAGGTGGAATAGCTAATATGAACTACTCAATTTCCAATACAGCTGAATATGGTGAATATGTTTCTGGAAAAAGAGTTCTTCCATATGACGAAACAAAAAAGAGAATGAGGGCTATCCTTGAGGACATTCAATCAGGAAAATTTGTGCGAGATTTCATGCAAGAAAACTCAGTTGGGCAACCATTTTTTAAAGCAACGAGAAGAAATAATGACTCTCACCAAATAGAAAAAGTTGGAGCACGGTTAAGAGGTATGATGCCCTGGATACAAAAAGGAAAAATGGTTGACAAGGAAAAGAACTAAAAAATGTCAAACGTATTATTAATAAGTCATTTAATAGTTACTGTTTTACTAATACTAGTTGTTCTCTTCCAAAGATCAGAAGGTGGGGGCTTGGGTATGGGGTCTGATAATCAGGGCTTTGGTACTGGAACAAAGTCAGCAAACCCATTATCTAAGCTAACTTGGATTCTAACTGCTCTATTTTTTTTAATAGCTATAATGCTCACAATTTTATCCATTAATAGTGGGTCAAATACATCTGTTTTTGAAGAATCAAATAGCACTAGTGAATCCGATGAAAAAGGATTGGCGCCGGAGCTACCTGACCTAAAGAAATTTAAAAACAGTGATGGAGTTTCTACTCCTCCTTCAGAATAAAAGTGAACTATCAGCTTGTGAGATTTACTAATCTAAAATAAACTGAGTTCTTAATTCTTTTTGAAAGATGTGTTTTGGCGAAATTTGTTTTTATCACAGGTGGTGTTGTATCTTCTCTGGGAAAGGGACTAACATCTGCATCATTAGGAGCACTACTACAAGCAAGAGGCTTTTCAGTAAGACTTCGGAAACTTGATCCATACTTAAACGTTGATCCTGGCACGATGTCACCTTTTGAGCATGGTGAGGTATTCGTTACTGATGATGGGGCTGAAACAGATCTCGACCTAGGTCATTATGAACGATTTACAGGAGTAGCAGCCCAAAGCACTGACTCAGTTTCTTCTGGTCGAATATATTCTACTGTCTTAGAACGGGAAAGAAAAGGAGACTACCTCGGAGAGACTATACAGGTTATACCTCACGTTACAAATGAGATAAAGAAGTTCCTAGAGCAACACGAAGATGAAGTTGATTTTATGCTTTGTGAAATCGGGGGAACAATAGGAGATATTGAAGGCCTTCCTTTTTTTGAGGCTATACGACAATTCTCTCAAGAAAAAAGATCTAATTCATGCATTTTTGTTCATTTAACGCTGTTACCATTTCTTTCATCATCAGGTGAACTAAAAACTAAGCCAACGCAACACTCGGTAAAAGAATTAAGATCTATCGGGATAAGCCCTGATATATTAGTTTGTCGTTCAGAAGTGCCCATCCCCAGTAAAGAGAAAGAAAAAATCGCACTTTTCTGTAATGTTAATAAAAAAAATATAATTGCAGCTAATGATCTTGAAACTATATATGAAGCGCCGATCGCTTTTTTTAGAGAGGGATTAGATGAAGCAGTCCTACAAGTTTTGGGTTTAAAATCTAAATCAAGACCTGACCTAAGCATTTGGCAAGACGTTAGTTCAAGATACCGGAGCTCTGAGGGATTAGTAAAGATTGCTGTTGTTGGGAAGTATACAAAACTTGAAGATGCCTATAAATCACTTTCGGAAGCTCTTATTCATGGAGGTTTAGCTAATAAAACAAACGTAGAAACTACATGGCTGGAGTCTGAAGAGTTTGAAAAAGAGGGTCAAACGAAAAGACTAGATAATTTTGATGGCATCTTAATACCTGGCGGATTTGGGAAAAGAGGAACAGAGGGAAAAATTAGAGTAATAAAATATGCAAGAGAGAAACAAATTCCTTTTCTTGGCATTTGTTTGGGTATGCAACTATTAGTAATAGAGTACGCTAGAAATTGTGCTGGCCTCAAAGACGCAAACTCTGAGGAATTTGAAGAAAAACTGGACAGCTCTGACGATCATCTTATTTATCATCTTTCCAAGTGGATAAAGGATCATAAAGTTGAGATAAGAAGTAAAGTGGAAAATAAAGGTGGAACAATGAGGCTGGGAGCCTATCCCGCAAAAATAAAAAAAGGAACAATGGCTTTTTCAATTTATAAAAATGAATATGTGTCAGAGAGGCATCGCCATAGATTTGAAGTAAATACACGATATCAAGAAACCCTTGAAAGAATTGGCATGACATTTTCAGCATTTTCTAAAGATGGCATGCTTCCAGAAATTGTAGAAATATCCAACCACCCATTTTTTTTGGGTGTCCAATTTCATCCAGAGCTTAAGTCTAAACCTTTCGAGCCTCACCCAATTTTTTCGACTTTTATAAAAAAAGCTCTAGAGCAAACCAGATTAGTTTAGGGAGGGTATTCAAATGATAAATTATTATGATTGGGCAGAATATCAGTCAAAAATGCATTCAGATAAAATTGCCATAACAGACTATTTTCTTGATAAAAAAATTTCATATAAAGAATTAAATTTATCAGCATGTAAGATTGCCAATTTTCTCAAAAAAAGAGGTATTGGGCACAGCGACCGAGTTGCTATATTGTCGAAAAACCATAGTATTTTCTTTGAACTTCAGTTTGCCTGTTCAAAAACTGGCTCAATTATGGTGCCTTTAAATTGGAGACTTACCGCAAATGAATTAGCTTTTATATTAGACGACTGCGAACCGAGCTTGCTCATTGTTGACGATTGCTTTGAACATATAGCCACGCAACTGCGCTCTCTGATGCCGAATATTATTATCCAATTTTTTAACTCAGATGAAAAATCGAATGAGTTTTTAGAAAATATCAAAGATTGTCCAAGTGATTTCAAAAGCGTTGCCCTTAGTTTAGATGACCTTATTATGATAATGTATACCTCAGGGACAACAGGACACCCAAAGGGTGCAAAAATAAATCATAAAATGCAATTATTTAATGCTGTTAACCTATCTGGGATAGCTAATCTGACCAGCAAGACAAAACAACTGGTTATACTTCCCCTATTTCATACGGGTGGAATAAATTGTTACGCAAACCCAGTTCTTCACCAGGGCGGAGAAATAATAATCATGAGAGAGTTCGACCCAATAAATGCTTTAAAAGCAATAAATAGTGCAGAGCTAGCCATAACACATTTATTTGCAGTCCCCGCACCTTTACAATTTACGATGCAGCACCCAGACTTTAATAATACTGACTTTAGCAGACTAATCAATGTTGGTGTTGGAGGCGCTCCTTGTGCAGAAATCATAATTAAGACTTGGCAATCCAAAGGAATTGACGTGATCCAGGGCTGGGGCATGACAGAGACAAGCCCTGCTGGTATATTCCTGGCTGCCGAAGATTCTCTGAATAAGATAGGCTCTGCAGGAAAAGCTGTACTACATACCTCAATCAAGATTGTGAATAAGAATATGACACCAGTACAATCAAATCAAATAGGAGAACTCTTAATTAAAGGCCCAAATGTTACCCCAGGTTATTGGAAGAATGAAAAAGCAACTAAAGACTCATTTGATGAAGGCTGGCTAAAAACAGGAGATTTAGCTAAATTTGACGAGGATGGGTTTGTGTTTATTGTTGATAGAGAAAAAGATATGTACATCTCCGGCGGTGAAAATGTTTATCCTGCTGAAGTAGAAAACACATTATACCAGCTTGATGAAATAGCTGAGTTAGCTGTTATTGGTATTCCAGATAAAAAATGGGGCGAAACTGGCAAGCTATTTGTAGTTTTGAAAGAAGATAAAGAGCTAACAAAAGAAAAAATTATAGAACACTGTATAAATAACTTAGCAAAATTTAAAATTCCCTCCGAAATAGCTTTTGTCTCAGAATTGCCTAGGAATGCAACGGGTAAAGTTTTAAAACGTAATTTAAGGGAAATCAGCAGCAAAAATGTTTAAAAATTTACTTAATCTGTTTACGAAACAATCAGATGAAATCAAAACTAAAATTAATGAGCCAGGAATATTAGCATTGTCAGCAGTATTCATCAGGATAGCTAAATTGGATGGCAGTTTTGATAGTAGTGAGCGAAAAAAAATTAGAGATTTAGTAATGAACAGATTTGGACTTGACGAAGAGGAGACTGAAAATGTTCTTAATTTGGCGGTAAAACTTGAAGGTCAATCAAATGACAACATCCAGTTCACTAAAAAAATAAAAGAAACCATTGCTTATGAAGAAAGATTCAGCCTTCTAAAAGACTCTTGGATACTGGTAATGGCGGATGGAAAAAGAACTTACGAAGAAGATGGATTTATGAGATTATTTTCTAATTTGTTAGGACTTTCAGATAAGGATAACGCTCTTGCAAGACAATTCATATTAAAGAAACAGGAAAATAGTTGAGTATCTAAAAAATGACATCTAAAGATTATTCTCCTGAAATCATAAAAGCACATGGTCTAACAATAGACGAGTATGACCAAATTAAAAAACTACTGGAACGGACTCCAAACATTACTGAATTAGGTATCTTTTCAGCAATGTGGAACGAGCATTGTTCGTATAAGTCGTCAAGAAAATGGCTTAAGGAACTTCCGACGACCGGAGATCAAGTTATTTGTGGTCCCGGAGAAAATGCAGGAATTGTGGCTATTGATGATAGCCTTGCACTTGCATTCAAAATGGAAAGTCATAATCACCCCAGTTATATAGAACCTTTCAACGGCGCAGCCACCGGGGTTGGAGGAATCTTAAGAGACGTTTTTACAATGGGTGCAAGACCAATTGCGGCTATGAACTCCCTATCGATGGGCTCAGTTGATAATATTAAAACCAAAGAAATCCTTCGTGGAGTTGTCAAGGGGATAAGTCATTATGGAAACTCTTTTGGAGTGCCTAATATTGGCGGAGAACTAAGATTTCACGCTAAATATAATGGCAATTGCTTGGTAAACGCTTTTGCAGCAGGCATAGTAAATAAGAATAAGATTTTTTATTCTAAAGCAACAGGAATAGGTTCTCCAATAGTGTATATGGGTGCAAAAACTGGGAGAGACGGTGTTGGAGGCGCTAGTATGGCATCTGAGAGCTTTGATTCTGACGATGAAAGAAACAAAGCTAAACGACCAACCGTCCAAATCGGTGACCCTTTTTTAGAAAAAAAGCTTATGGAAGCCTGTTTTGAACTCATGGAGAGTGGCTGTGTAATTGCAGTACAGGATATGGGAGCTGCAGGACTGACATGTTCTTCAGTTGAAATGGGAGATAAAGGCAATCTTGGTATTTTTCTAAATTTAGATAATGTGCCAACTCGTGAAGATAAGATGAATCCTTATGAAATAATGTTATCCGAAAGCCAAGAGAGAATGCTCGCAGTAATAAAACCAGGATATGAAGACCAGGCGAAAGAAATTTTCAGTAAATGGGATCTTGATTTTGCTATAATTGGAAAGACGATAGCAGAGGATAGGCTCTTAATAAAATTTCGAGAAACCGTTGTTGCTGACTTACCTCTAAAGTGTTTAGCAGATCAAGCACCTCAGTACAACAGACCATGGAAAACTAATAAAGCAACAAAATCTTATCCCAAAATACCTGAATTAACGATTCAGAGGGCAATTGAAATATTGTTATCTTCGCCAAATCACTGTTCAAAAAGATGGGTGTGGGAACAATACGATCATATGATACTCAATAGCACTCTTAAACGTCCCGGTTTGGATGCAGCAATTACAAAAATTAAAGAAACAAGCTATGGATTAGCTTTTTCTTGCGATAGCAACCCATTGCTTTGCTCTATAAGCCCACTTGAAGGTGGAAAACAAGCTGTAGCTGAATGTTACAGAAACATTATATCTTCGGGTGCTACTCCGTTAGCAATTACAGATAATCTTAACTTTGGAAGTCCAGAAGATCCAGAAACAATGGGGCAATTTGTTAACTGTATAAAAGGTATTAAGGAAGCCTGTATTCAATTAAATTTCCCCATAGTTTCTGGTAATGTCAGCTTTTATAACCAGACCGACGGGAAATCAATATTGCCGACACCAACTATTGGAGGAGTAGGACTTATCAAAAATGTATCGGACCATCGCTCTGGAACGGTAAAACGGAATGACGTATATTATTTAGTTGGAAAAACTGATAAAAAAGCAACTGCGTTAGCTCTAGTATCTGAGCTCTCTCAAGTTCAAATTGAAGACGTAAATATAAAAGTGAATTTAGAAGAAGAAAAACGTAACGGACAATTTATCTTACACCTATTTAATAAAAAACTAATATCAAGCGCTCATGATGTCTCTGATGGCGGAATAGCACTGAATTTATGCGAATTAGCCATTATAAATGATTTGGGGTTTGAAGTGCTTGAAGGTTCTTTAGAGTACTTTTTTAATGAAACACAAGCTCGTTATATTATCAGTATAAATCCTCTAAAGGAAAAGCACCTCATCACTTTGGCTGAAGAGAAAGAGATTCCCATAACTAAACTAGGTATCGCAAAAGGCTCCAGCCTATGTTTCGGTACAAACATTATACCCCTTACCCACGTAAATGATCTTTACCATCACGGAATAAGTAATATGATGGAAATGAAATAGTGCAATTTAATTTTAAAGAAATGGGATGGACTTATGGCGATAAGTGCTCAAAAAATAAAAGAGCTTATCAAAAAACAATTTCCTCAAGCTGATATTGAGATAATTGATACTGCAGGTGATAGTAATCACTACTCTGCTACAATTACGGCTCATGAGTTCAAAGGGCTTTCTCGAGTAGAGCAGCACAAAATGGTTTATAAGGCTTTAGAGGGAGCAATGGATGGGAACAACGGAATTTTACATGCACTAGCGCTACAAACAAAAATTAAATAGGAGACAGAAAATGAATGATACCGTGAAAGCTAAAATTCAAACAATAATTGATCAAAATGACGTAGTACTTTTTATGAAAGGTAATTCTAAGATGCCACAATGTGGTTTTTCTAGTAGAGTGGCGGGTATTTTAAATTATCTAGAAGTAAATTTTAAGGATGTGAACGTTTTAGAAGATGATGAGATTAGACAAGGCATTAAAGACTTCTCAGATTGGCCCACCATACCGCAGCTATATGTAAAAAATGTGTTTGTAGGTGGTTCAGATATAATTACGGAGATGACTATGTCTGGAGAGTTGGACGACTTATTGGCAACAAAAAAAGTTTCATTTAGCCAAGAGGCTGCAACTAAAATAAGAGAGGAAAACTCTTAAAATAGTTTTGGTTGATCTGTTTCAATTACATTTGCAGAGCTTTCATCTGCAGGTAACTCGTTAGGTTTTTTATTGCTATAATTTGAGATCATCTCTAATCTGCCTAGAATTTTTTCAACTAATTTCTCAAGATTTTGTTGATCGATCTCTAGAGAGCTTTTCTGTTGCAACAGCTGTTTGTTTTTGTTTTTTAAATTCAAAAGATCCTCAGATTTTTCTTTAAGCCCCTTTGACAAAGATTCCAGATCTGCTACGCGATCTGCTATCATCAAGGCAGAAAGTAGTAGCATTTTTGACTCTGGAAGCCTACCTAGTTGAGATTGTATTGCATCCGCTTCTTCGCTAATTAAAGAGGCAGCCTGTTTAACCTTTTCCTGCTCATCGTTATCACAAGCAACCGAAAAAATACGCCCACCTATCGATATTTCTAACTCAGTCATTTTCTGTCTCTAAAATTTCCTTCAATTTCATAACTAATTTATCAATTTCCTCAGCATCATTCTTTGCAGCTTTTTCTAAATGCTCAATTTTATTTAGTAAATTTTTAGTGTTATGATAACTTAGCTTACTTACTTCTTCTTTTTTATTAAAACTGTCTGAAACTTCTTCCCTCACAGTTTTATTTGATAAAGCAAATTCTAGCTTTTCTATCACATCTTCAAATCTTTTTTCTAATTTTACTAACTGACTCATGGGAAAGATATCTCCAATTCTATAATCATTCTTTTATATTTAGCACACACCTTTTTCTAAAAATCAAATAATCGATTTACTAAGCTGAAAAATTAAATATTATAACGAAATCGTAAGTAAGCAAAATAATTTAATATGGATCTAAACAATCTAAGACAATCTTTTCCGGACCATTGGGACAAAGCTACAGCTATTAGGATGTTGTCTGTAGATGCTGTTGAAAAAGCAAATAGCGGACACCCTGGAATGCCTATGGGTATGGCTGATGTTGCTACTGTTTTATTTGAAAAACATCTAAAGTTTCTTTCTTTTGAACCAAATTGGTTTGATAGAGATAGGTTTATTTTATCTGCCGGTCATGGATCAATGCTGTTATACTCCTTACTTTATTTGACTGGCTACCCAGATTTAGCTTTAGACGATATAAAAAACTTTAGACAGCTTAATTCAAAAACAGCAGGCCACCCTGAATATGGACATATTTCTGGTATTGAAACAACTACAGGTCCATTAGGACAAGGACTTGGTAATGCTGTCGGTTTCGCTATCGCCGAAGAATTCATAAGTGCTAGATGGGGTAGCGATATCTGTGATCATTTTACATATGTCATCGCAGGAGATGGTTGCTTGATGGAAGGAATTAGTCAAGAAGCTATATCATTGGCTGGAAAACTAAAATTAAAGAAACTCATAGTAATTTGGGATGATAACGGAATTACTATTGACGGGGGAGTTGACCTGTCTTGCAATACTGACCAGATTACTAGATTTAAATCTTCTGGGTGGTCTACTTTTTCGTGTGACGCTCACAACCCAATAGAGATTGATCAGGCGATAAGTGAAGCGAAAAAGGATAGCCGTCCAGCGCTTATTGCTGCAAAATCAATAATCGGGTTTGGGTCAAAAACGAAGCAGGGAACTTCTGGTGCACATGGATCACCATTAGGAAAGGATGAAGTTGAAAATTTAAGAAAAAATTTTGATTGGAGACATGAAGAGTTTGTAGTTCCTTCCAATATAAAAAGGGCCTGGGAAAAGATTGGGGCTAGAAATAATAAAAAATTTAAGGATTGGTCAAACCGCTTTCAATCATTATCTAAAATGAAAAAAACTCTTTTCTTAAATGAATTAAATCAAACATTTCCTTTGAAGCTCGACAGCGAGATTAAAAATTTTAAAGAATTTCATTCACAGGAGTTTGAAAAAAAACTGGCAACTAGAAAAGCGAGTGAAATATGCTTGGATTTGATTAACGAATTCTTGAGCAACACTGTTGGAGGATCGGCAGACCTAACAGGATCAAATAACACAAAAACAAAATCGCTTCAGGTCTTTTCAGAAAACAATCGATCAGGTAGATATATCCACTACGGAATAAGAGAGCATGGGATGGCCGCTATTATGAATGGCATGGCCTTACATGGAGGAATAATACCTTATGGAGGAACATTCCTAACCTTTTCAGACTACTGCAGAGGCGCAATTCGTTTGAGCTCTTTGATGGGATTGGGTGTGATTTATGTTATGACCCACGACAGTATAGGCTTGGGGGAAGATGGACCAACTCATCAACCAGTTGAACATTTGGCATCTCTGAGGTCGATTCCAAATTTGAATGTTTTTAGACCCTGTGATATCATAGAGACTATTGAATGTTGGGAGATTGCACTCAAATCAAAAAATAAACCTTCGATTATTTGCTTATCAAGACAGAATTTACCTTTAATTAGAAAAGAAAAAGCTTTAACAAACCTCTCTCAGAAAGGAGCCTATATAGTAAAAGATTTTATTAATAAGAAGAAAGTCATACTTATGGCAACCGGCTCTGAAGTTCAAATTGCATTGAAAGCAAGAGAAGTCTTGGAAGAAAAGGGCATAGGTACCAGAGTGATCTCGTTCCCCTCATGGGAGTTATTTGAGGAGCAAGATGAGAAATACAAAAAGAAAATTTTGCCCAAAGGCACTGTCAGGATAGCTATAGAAGCAGGCATAGAGCTTGGCTGGGGAAAATGGCTTTATAAAAATGTTGGGAGCCAATCTAGAACTTCATTTGTTGGGATGAGTGATTTTGGAACTTCTGCGCCAGAAAAAGATATTTTTGATTACTTCAAAATTAATGTTAACGAAATTTGCCAACAGGCTGAGTCGTTGATTTAATCACGATTTTATTTAAGGTAAATGATAAAAAATATTCAAGAAGCTAACGTAAAAAATAAAGTTATTGTCTTACGTCTTGATCTTAACATTCCATACTCAAATGGGAAGAGTGGAGATATATCAAGAATAGAAAGATCAAAAAAAACAATATTTTTTTTAACCCAAAGTGATAACAAAGTTGTTATTTTGTCCCACTTTGGGCGACCCAATGGAAAAACAAGTAAAGTTTTTAGCTTAAAAAATATAATGGGACATTTGGAGGAAGTTATTGGTATAAAGATAACATTTCTACCTTCACATGACATAGAAAAATGCAAAAAAAAAATCAATACTTCTCCATTCCCGTCAGTTTTCTTATTGGAGAATGTACGATTTTCTAAACTAGAAGAGACAAACGATCCTTACTTCAGCTTACAACTAGCCTCTCTCGGTGACGTTTATTGTAATGACGCCTTCTCGGTTTCACACAGAGCTCATGCCTCTACACAAGGTATAACAAATTATCTGCCCAGCTTTGCCGGATTTTTGGTTCAAAACGAGCTTAAAGCCTTGACTAAGGCCTTGGATCACCCTTTAAAACCTGTAACAGCCATTGTTGGAGGCTCGAAAATATCCACTAAGATTGATATCCTAAATAATTTAAGTGATAAAGTAGATTTTTTGGTAATTGGTGGCGCTATGGCCAACACATTTCTTGATGCTAAAGGATATAGAATTGGAACTTCACTTACTGAAAAGAACATGTTAAGAACCGCAGAGGCTATCATCCAAAATTTAGATTCAAAAAAATGCACATTGGTTCTACCTAGGGATATTGTTTGCGCTAAATCTCTTGAAATTGATGCAGATATTAATATTTTCAGCGTTGATTGTTGCCCTGCAGATAAAATGATTCTAGATGTTGGCCCACAGACTGAGAAGATTATGATTGATGTTATTAGCAAATCTAAGACTTTGATTTGGAACGGCCCGTTGGGCGCGTTTGAAACCCCTCCGTTTGACAGAGGGACAAATAAAATAGCCACGTATGTAGCAAAGAGAACTTTAGAGGGGCAGATAAACTCGATTGCGGGTGGTGGTGATACTTTGAGCGCTCTTAAAGCATCAGGATCTGAATCCAAATTTAGTTATGTTTCAACTGCAGGAGGAGCTTTTCTGGAGTGGCTTGAAGGCAAATCACTTCCAGGTATCGAATCACTTAAATAATAAAAATGATTCCTTTTCCGAATCAATTATGTAATGATTCGGTTGAGGAATATAAATTGTTTAAAAATTTCAAAATTTTAGAAATCACATTGTCCGCTACATGTATTATACTTTGTTTTTATTTTATTATTGCGTCTTTCAACGGAGAGTTCGGTGTTGCTGCGAAGTATGAGCTTTTAGCAAAGGAAAAAGTTTTAACTAAAGAGCTAGATTTACTTATAGAAGATAGTAAGGCAATTAAAAACAAAATTGAACGTCTTTCTGACACATCACTAGACCTTGAGCTTCTTGATCAACAAGCAAGAAAAATTCTGGGAATGATTGGTGAGAATGAGTTTATTATATTTTAAAAAAACCTTGAAAACAATTAGTTTAACGCTAAACTATATTTATGAACATGGGAGTAACATCAAAAAAACAACTTCTCGAGCTATACCATAAAATGCTTCTCATAAGAAGATTTGAAGAAAAGGCGGGGCAGCTGTATGGCATGGGGCATATAGGAGGCTTCTGTCATTTGTATATAGGCCAAGAAGCAATTGTTGTAGGAATAGATTCTATTAAAAAATACGGTGATCAAAATATCACATCTTACAGAGACCATGGTCATATGCTTGCTTGTGGAATGGATCCGAAAATGGTTATGGCAGAACTTACAGGTCGTTCTACTGGTTACTCAAAAGGAAAAGGAGGATCTATGCACATGTTCTCAAAAAGCGAAGGCTTTTATGGAGGACACGGAATAGTAGGTGCGCAAGTTCCTTTAGGAGCCGGCATTGCATTCGCGAATAAATATAAAAAAAATAAGCGGGTGTGTTTTACCTACTTTGGGGAGGGAGCTGCAAACCAAGGACAAGTTTATGAAGCCTTCAACATGGCTTCGCTTTGGAAACTGCCTGTAGTATTTGTTATTGAAAATAATCAATATGCTATGGGGACCTCGATGGTTCGAGCATCCTCAACTGAGGAAATGTTTGCGAGAGGACTGGCTTTCAATATTCCAGGTAAAGCCGTTAATGGAATGAATGTACTTGACGTTGCAAAGGACGCTTCTGCTGCTGCCGATCATTGCCGATCTGGTAAAGGTCCTTTTATTCTTGAAATGAAAACATACAGATACAGGGGGCACTCTATGTCTGACCCAGCAAAATATAGAACTAGAGAGGAAGTTCAAAAGATCAGAGAAGAAAAAGATCCCATAGATACTTTGAGATCCCTTTTGATTAAGAAACATAAAATATCAGAAAAAGAGTTTAAAGCGAAGGATGCTGAGATAAAAGCGATAGTTACTGAGGCTTCTGATTTTGCTTTGAATAGCCCAGAACCTGATATTCAAGAGCTTTGGACTGATGTTTATGCTGATTAAAAATTAGGAAAAAAAATGAAGACCGAAATTTTAATGCCCTCTCTTTCACCTACTATGGAAGAAGGTAGTCTAGCCAAATGGTACGTTAGCCCTGGGGACAATGTTAAACCAGGTGATATCATAGCTGATATTGAGACAGACAAGGCTCTTATGGAGTATGAAAGCATTGAGGAAGGTACCATTGTTGAGCTAGTTGTGAAAGAAGGAACAGAGAATATTAAGGTTAACTCCTTGATTGCAATAATTGAAACCGAAGGGGGTGAAGGAGTTAAAGATGAAAATAATGTTGTCACCAAAAAAGATGAGGTTTTAGATATTAACAAAAGCGAAGAAGTTTTGAGCGCAGAAGAAGAAGTTAGAAGTGTAACTGCAAATTTAAAAGATGAAAAAACTATTAAGCAAGAAGTAAACCAAAATGAATCAATAAGTGAATTAACGGTTAGAGAGGCAATTAATAGTGCAATTGCAGAAGAGATGAGACATAATGAAGATGTATTCCTGATGGGTGAAGAGGTAGGAGAGTATCAGGGAGCTTACAAAGTTAGCCAAGGGCTACTTGAGGAGTTTGGATCGGACAGAGTAATCGATACTCCTATTACAGAGCACGGATTCACGGGGCTGGCCATTGGTGCTGCCTTCGCTGGAATAAGGCCAATTGTCGAGTTCATGACATTTAATTTTGCGATGCAGGCTTTAGATCAAATAATTAACTCTGCTGCTAAGACTAATTATATGTCAGGAGGACAAATTAATTGCCCAATTGTATTTAGAGGACCAAATGGAGCGGCAGCTAGAGTAGCTGCTCAACATAGCCAAGACTTCGCGTCACTATATGCATCCATACCAGGCTTAAAAGTAATTCAACCATTTTCAGCAGAAGACGCAAAGGGCTTACTTAAGGCAGCGATAAGAGAAAATAACCCTGTTATTTTTCTTGAAAATGAAATTTTGTATGGGAAATCTTTTCAAGCAAATATCAGCTCCAACCTAGTTATACCTATAGGGAAAGCAAAAACTGTTTCAACTGGGGATGATGTAACAATTATAAGTTACGGGATTGGCATGATGCACACACTAGAAGCTGATAAGAAACTGAAGGAACTAGGTATAAATGCGGAAATAATCGATTTAAGAACAATACGGCCAATTGACTTCGATACTATAATTGACTCAGTAAAAAAGACAAATAGATGCATAACAGTAGAGGAGTCTTTTCCTGTTTGTTCAATCGGCAGTTATGTTGGATCACAGATTATGATAAGGGCTTTTGACTACTTAGATGCCCCGGTATTAAATTGTACAGGTAAAGACGTTCCAATGCCTTATGCTGAAAATTTGGAAAAGGCAGCTTTAATAACTTCAGACGAAATTGTATTTTCCGTTAAACAAGTTCTTTATAAAGATTGAAATTAACTAATGGATAGGATATTCATAACACCTTTAGCTAATAAGTTAGCGTCTTTAAATTCTGTAAATTTAGAAGACGTTAGAGGCTCTGGGCCACGGGGAAGGATAACAAAAGTTGATATCGAAAAACATTTAAATGGACCCTCCTACTCGCCTAAAACTGAGGATCAAGAAAAGTCAGACCAAGAAATTGATATAGATAATGAAAAAATTGATATACCCAAAATACGAAAGATAATTGCTCAAAAACTTATACTTTCAAAGTCATCAATACCTCACTTCTATTTGCGTCGAAATGCTAAAGTGGATGATCTAATTGATTTTAGGGCTAAGGCTAATAATGCAATTGGAGAAAACAATAAACTCTCGTTAAATGATTTTTTTATTAAAGCGTGTGGCTGTGCCTTAGTAGATTTTCCAGATTGCAACATGATTTGGCAGGAGCAACATATGCTGAAATTTAAAGAAGTAGCGATTGGAGTAGCAATATCAACTGAGGCTGGGCTTTACACACCAACACTTAGAAGCGTCGACAAGAAGTCTGTAAGTCAAATTTCCTTAGAAATGAAGGCACTTATCGAAAAAGCAAAAAGTAAGCAATTGCGAAATAGTGATTTTTTAGAATGTGCGCACGCTATATCAAACCTTGGTATGTTTTCTATTGAAAATTTTGATGCAATTATAAACCCTCCAAACTCATCTATATTGGCTGTTGGCGCGGTAAGAGACGAAGTAGTTAGTGAGAATGAGGGTTTTTTATCGCGAAAGCAAATATCCTTGACATTATCAGTAGATCACAGAACAATTGATGGAGCGCTTGGAGCAAAGTTTCTTGATAGGATAGTATTCTATTTACAAAATCCAGCTGTTCTGATGGTTAGATAGACTAATTTTTGTTTAACAGTTGATCCATCGTTTTAGAGGGTTCTGGGCAACCTGAGCTCCCCACTTCTTTAGCAGGTACTCCTGCCACTGTCTTGAATGAAGGCACTGATTTCAAGACTAGTGAACCAGCAGCAACCCTAGAACAATCACCTATGGATATATTACCCAATATTTTTGCGCCGGCTCCTATTAATACATTATTTCCTATCTTTGGGTGTCTATCGCCCCGAACTTTACCAGTGCCACCTAGAGTAACACCATGTAGGATAGACACATTATCACCAACTTTAGCAGTTTCCCCAACAACAAGGCTATGTGCATGATCTAACATAATTCCCTTACCTATTTTGGCGCCAGGGTGAATATCTATATTGAAAACCTCAGATACCCTCATTTGCAAAAAAAGAGAAAGGTCAGTATCTCCATTCGTATAAAATGCATTTCCAATTCTATGAATTTGCAAAGCGATGAAACCTTTATAAAATAAAAAAGGTTGATAAAACCAGTGACAAGCAGGATCTCTTTCATAAAATGCAATTAAGTCATCCACCGCATTTTCACATATATAAGAGAATTTATCCATTTGCTTTCGAAGTAAAGAAATTAACTCTGCTCGTTCAAAATCTGAACTGCAAATTTTTACTCCAATATTATATGACAATGCATCTGCAAGCCCACCATGATTCAAAATATTTTTTTCGAAATATTTTTTCATATAATTAGATTTTTTAAGAGACACTTGTGCTTCCTTGCAAATTGTTTCCCAAATCTTTTCTATTTTTTTTTCATACTGTTTCAAAAGCAATCACTCCTTACATGAACCTCATAATAAAAATATTATATTTAAAAATCACCTTTTTTTCTTCAATCTTCTATACTCGTTCACGAAACTGTTATGTTGTTTAAGATTTTTTGAGAAATTATGTCCTCCTTTGCCATTCGCGACAAAGTATAAGAAATCAGTTTCAATCGGATTTGCAACTGCATAAATTGAAGATTTACTTGGATTACAAATTGGGCTTGGTGGAAGACCATCAATTTTATAGGTATTGAAGGGAGACCTTATTTTCAAATCAACTTTAGTAAGATCTCTATTAAGTGTATCTTTTCCTTTTGTTAAACTAAATACAACGGTGGGATCAGATTGTAATCTCATTTTTTTTTTCAAACGATTTAAAAATACGGAGGCTACTTTTCTTTTATCTTCTTCATTACCAGCCTCTTTTTCCACTATGGATGCTAAAATTAAGAGTTCATAGGCGCTTTTTAGCGGCAAATCAGTAGCTCTTTTGTTCCATGCAAAATCTAATATTTTATTTTGCTCGCTTTTCATTTTCAGAAAAAGATCTTCTTTATTTGTGGTTATATCGAAGCTGTATGTATTTGGGGCTAGCTCACCTTCATCAGCGATATATATCAAATCTCCCTTAATTCTCATATCTTTATTAATTAAATCTATAACTGAATTAGTGGTTAGACCTTCTGGTATTGTAATTGTATACTGAGCGGATATACCTGAAACCAGCTTGTCTATTATCTCTCTAATTGAAGCGGCTCTTGGAATTATGTATTCTCCAAATTTAATTTCGTTATGAAGACCACTAAGTCTTACAGCAATCATGAACACAACACGATTCTCGATCAAATTTAGATCTCTTAAGTGGCTCGCAATACTAGCCAAGCTTTGTCCTTTACTTACTATCAACAACTGATCGTGATCACTTGGGCCTGTTTTATCGTTATACTGCTGAAGGCTAACTATAGAAATGAATGTAAGCATCAAAAAAGCTAAAAAAAAGTAAAAAACATTAGAAATAAAAGTAGCCATTACTTTATTTTATAAGAAATCCTAATATATTTTTCCTACAACTAGAGATGCGTTGGTTCCGCCGAAGCCAAAAGAGTTGGATAGAGCTCTAACAACCTTTCTTTCTCGTGCTTGCTTTGGGACTAAGTCGATTTTTGTATCAATTTCTGGGTTTTCAAGATTAATGGTAGGTGGGACTATTTGGTCTCGGATTGACAAAATCGAAAAAATAGCTTCAACAGACCCAGCAGCCCCCAACAAGTGACCAATTGATGATTTTGTGGAAGACATTGAAATGTTACTGGAATAATTCATAGCTAAAGATTCAACGGCTCCAAGCTCAATAGTATCTGCCATTGTAGAAGTGCCATGAGCATTGATATAATCTATGTCAGAAATACTTGATCCACTGCTCTCGAGCGCTGCAACCATAGATCTTTTGCCGCCATCTCCATCTGGTGGAGGTGCAGTAATATGATGGGCATCTCCCGTTAGACCATAACCTAAAACTTCACAGTATATTTTAGCTCCCCGTTTTTTGGCATGTTCAAGCTCTTCAAGCACCAAAATTCCTGCCCCTTCTCCCATCACAAATCCGTCTCTATCAGTATCATAGGGTCTACTTGCAATACTAGGGTCATCAGAGAATTTTGTTGACAAAGCCTTACACGCATTAAAACCTGCTATCCCTAATTCAGTTATAGGACTTTCAGCTCCACCCGCTATCATTACATCAGCTTCACCAGACTTAATAAACCTCCCGGCGTCTCCTATAGCATGAGCTCCAGTGGAACAGGCGGTTACTACAGAATGATTTGGCCCTTTAAATCCATATCTTATTGAAACTTGACCAGAAATCAAATTTATCAAAGCTCCAGGTATAAAGAACGGAGATACTCTCTTCGGACCCTTTTCTTTAATCAAATTAGCGGTATCTCCAATAGATTGTAGACCCCCTATACCGGAGCCTATCATAACTCCTGTTCTAAGCAAATCCTCTTCTTTCTCCGGGGTCCAACCTGCATCTTTAACAGCTTGTTCCGCAGCACAAACGCCATAGAGTATAAAATCATCAACTTTACGTCTTTCCTTTAAACTCATCCATTCATCGGGATTAAATTTTCCTTTTTCTTCAACACCAAAAGGAATTTCACATGCATAACTTGTTACATAGTCAGAAGCATCGAATTTTGTAATCTTTGTTGCAGCGGAGACCCCATTTAATAATCGATCCCATACATAATCTACGCCACATCCTAGCGGGGTCAGCAATCCCATCCCAGTTACTACAACGCGTCTCATCTTTTTTCTGTGATTTAAATACCCTTCATTTAAAATATTTTATGAGTTTTCTTCGATGAATTTAACAGCATCACCGACAGTCTGAATTGTTTCCGCTGCATCATCTGGAATTTCTATTCCAAACTCTTCTTCAAAAGCCATCACCAACTCTACGGTGTCAAGGCTATCTGCGCCGAGATCATCGATAAATGATGATCCTTCTGAAATCGAACTTTGTTCGACACTCAGATGTTCTACAACTATTTTTTTAACTCTATCCATAACATCACTCATATTAACCTCCTCATCATTTTAGTCGTTTTTGGCCTTTTGCGTGTGACGTGAAATGTCAAGCTCTCACAATTTTTTCTTTTATACATAATTATTAAAACAAGCAATACTTATCTGGAAAATTTTAGGGTAAGCCGAAGAAAAAATTACTAAGCTAAAAAAAGGCCTCCATTAACATGTATGTTTTGCCCGGTTATATAGCTCGCTTCGTTACTCAAGAGAAATAACACTAGAGATGATATGTCGTTGCCACTTCCCAATTTGCCCATTGGTATTCGTTCGGTTATTTTTGACTTTTGGTCATCCGTCAACTTAGCTGTCATCGCAGTATCTATAAATCCTGGAGATATGCAGTTGACCGTAATTCCTCTTGTTGCAACTTCTAACGCAATTGATTTTGTAAGTCCATTCAATGCACCCTTAGCAGCGACATAATTACTTTGTCCAGGGTTGCCCATTGATGCAACTACAGAAGAAATATTGACTATTCTTCCCCATTTATTTTTCATCATCCCTCGAATAAATTTTCTGCAAATAATCATCGAAGCATCAAGATTAATTGCAAAGACTTTGTCCCAAGAACTGTCAGACATTCTTATAAATAAATTGTCTTCAGTTACACCCGCGTTATTAATAACAACACTGATTCCTCCAAATTTCTCTATTATCGAATCGCAAAAATTAGTTACATTTTCTCTTTTACCTAAATCAACGGTAAAATAATTTATATTGTCTCTTGAAGGCAACTCATCTCGTAGTTTTGCTAATTTATCTTCGGAGGACCCAAGAAGAAAAAGATTTGCTTTTGTTGATGTAAACGCCTTAGAGAGACTAGTCCCTATTCCACCAGATGCACCAGTGATTAGAATATTTAAGTTTTCCAAATTATTCATTTAAAATCTCCAATGCTTTGTCTATCTGTGGGCCTAGACTGACAGAGAGAACATTTGATTCAGGGATCGTTCTTTTCACCGTACCCGCCAATACTTTACCTGGGCCAATTTCAAAAAAGCTTTTCACATCAAATTCAGTTACCATCTTAATCAAACTCTCTCTCCACCTAACCGTTCCACAGATCTGTTTAACCAACTTATCTACAAATCCTTCCGTTTCCTCAAGAACACTTAAATCCACATTATGCATAATAGGAACGATTGGGTATGAAAAATTCAACCTCTTTATTTCTTCCTCCATTTTCAAAGCAGCGGGTTCCATCAGTGGAGAGTGAAAAGGAGCAGAAACTGGGAGATTAATAATTCTCTTGGCATTTTTTTGTTTTAAAAAGTCAGATAACTTTTCTACCTCTTTTTTTTCGCCAGAGATAACTACTTGTGAAGGATCATTATCGTTTGCTACTTGGACTAGGTTTCTATCGCATTTGCTTGCGATCAATAATTCGCTAACATTCTCACTATTCAGCCCTAAAATAGCTACCATTGATCCCTGACCCTCTGGGACAGCTTTCTGCATGGCATTACCCCTTTTTCTTAAAATGATAGCAGTGTCCCTGAGAGAAATAACTCCAGAAGCACAAAGAGCACTATATTCGCCCAGTGAATGCCCTGCAAAAAGTTCAATGGCTTTAAGATCAAGCCCATTTGATATCATTACCCTCAAAATCGCAATAGAAACTGACATAATGGCGGGTTGAGCATTTTTTGTCAAAGTCAATTCTTCAATGTCACCTTCGAACATCAGTGCTGATAGCTTTTCTCCTAAGGCGTCGTCAACTTCTGAAAATACATGCTTAGCTTCTTCAAACTGACTCGCTAATTCTTTACCCATACCAACAAATTGGGACCCCTGACCAGGAAACAAAAAGGCTTTTTTCATATTATTTTTCCCACATTCTTGATTAGAAGAAGTACACAAAGCAAAGATTTACACCAAAAAATACATTAAAACAATGCAACTGTACGCTTGCATTTTTATTTTTGCTGTATATAACGAGTTTACCAACAATTTTTTAGGATTTTGAATGCCCAAATATGAGCACGTTTTTATTTGCAGACAAGACTTAACGTCTGTACAAGCAGAGACTTTAGCAGAAGAATTTAAAGGTACACTTACTGAGAACGGTGGGGAGGTAGTTGATAGTGAATATTGGGGGTTAAGATCCATTGCTTACAGAATGAATAAAAATAGGAAAGGCCATTACTTTTTGTTTAAATTAGATAGTAATGCAAAAGCTGTTGCAGAAATGGAACGTTTGATGAATATCAATGAGGACATAATGAGGTTTTTAACAATTAGGGTCAAAGAGCATAGCGACAATCACTCTACAATGATGAGTCATAAAGCTAAAGAGGAAGAAGAGAGGATATGATTTAGTATGGAAAAAAGATTTAACGATCGCAGAAGCCCAAATAATAATAAGCACTACTTTAGACGACAAAAAACTTGTCCTTTTTCTGAAAAAGGAGCTATGCCAATCGACTACAAAGATGTAAGGACACTTCAAAAATTTATTTCTGAGAGAGGGAAAATTATCCCCTCCAGAATAACAGCGGTTTCAACTAAAAAACAAAGAGAATTAGCGATAGCAATAAAACGAGCCAGATTTTTAGGTTTGTTACCCTACGCTGTTAAATAGGCTTAGAAATGGAAATAATATTACTTCAAAAAATTAACAAGTTAGGTAATATAGGCGACGCCGTTGAGGTAAGGCCAGGTTTTGGTAGAAACTTTTTGATACCCACCGGCAAGGCTCTGAGAGCGACTAAAGAAAACAAAGAACTTTTTGAAAAAACAAAAGCAAAATTGCTTAAAGAAAATAAGGAAGAAATTCAAAAAGCAGAAAAAATACGAGCTGAGGTCGAAAACTTGAAACTAGTGATAGTAAGATCAGCTTCTGACACTGGAATACTCTATGGATCTGTAACTACTAGAGATATATCGAACCTTATAGCTGAAAACGCAATAAAGCTTAGCAGAAAACAAATAGCATTGGATAAACCTATAAAAGAGCTAGGGATCTTTGATGTGAGCGTAATTCTGCATCCAGAAGTTGAGAGCAAAATAAAACTAAAAGTTGTTAGAAGTTTGGGAGATGCAGAACCAGGGGCTGAAGATGCCGATAGCACGGACAGCACTTCAGGAAAAATGGATGCTGAACTTAATGAAGCTTTACTTGAAGACGGAGTGTCACTAAAAACAGAAGAGGCTATCTCCGACGATATCGAAATAGAGAACGAACCTGATATTAAATCAACTGAGCAAAGTTGAACAAAACGCTTTATTAAAGCTAAAAATAGCCCTCATCCCAATAAGTATAAAGGTTAAAACACCTTAACAGTGGCTATAATTAACGTGATGAAAAAAGTGAAATAGTATATACTGATATTGGTAAAACTTATGGATAACGTTAAATTTGATCAAACGGTAGATTTAGAGAAATCTTCCACCTTTAATCTCGAAGCAGAGCAGGCTCTTATAGGTTTATTATTAGTAAATAACGAAATATTAGGAGAAATTGAATCAATTATCGGTGAAGATCATTTTTATGACGCTATAAATAAGAAAATATTTGGTCACATTGCTTCAAGAACGAAAAAAGGTCTAATTGTTTCACCTATTACTCTAAAGCCGTATTTAGATTCTGACGAAGCGTTTAAAGATATCGATGTTCCCTCTTTACTTACTGAGTTATCTGCGATGGCTATTAGTGCCTATGCTGCAAAAGACTATGCAACTGCTCTTTTTGATTTAGCAGTTAGAAGAAAACTAATTGATGTTGGAAGTGAAATAATTCTTGATGCTAGAAAAGTTACTGAAGATGCAACACCAGCTCAACTTATAACGAAGGCAGAACAGTCTCTCTATGATGTGGCATCAACCGGAACTAAGTCGAGAAGTTTCGAACCTTTAGTAAAGGCTGCAACTGAGGCAATTGAACTGGCTAATAGAGCTTTTACTTCAGATATACAAGGTGTGTCAGGTATACCATCTGGATTTATTGATATTGATAAAAAATTAGGAGGACTGCAGAACTCAGATTTAATAATTCTTGCGGGGCGTCCCTCTATGGGTAAAACTGCCTTGGCAACAAATTTTGCCTACAATGCTTCGATCGCAAATTACAAAAAATATGGTAAGGCTTCAAGCGTTGGCTTTTTCTCGCTCGAAATGTCGTCAGCACAACTTGCAACGAGAATACTCTCTGATATAAGCAAAATTCCTTCAGAACAAATTAGAAAAGGTGAGCTATCCGAAAATGAGTTTAATCAATTCGTAGAGGCTGCTCGGTCTTTGGATGAAAGTAAATTTTTTATAGATGATACCCCAGCGCTTTTAATATCAAGTATAGCTTCTAAAGCTAGAAGACTAAAAAGAACACATGGTCTCGATTTTTTAATAATTGATTATTTACAGTTAATTAGAGGGGCTTCAAGCAAAGAAAATAGAGTAAATGAAATTGCTGAAATCACTCAAGGACTTAAAGCAATAGCAAAGGAATTAAATATTCCTGTTTTAGCTCTATCTCAACTATCTCGACAAGTAGAAAATAGGGATGATAAAAGACCACAACTTGCAGATTTACGAGAGAGTGGTTCTATCGAACAAGATGCCGATGTTGTTTTATTTATATTTCGAGAAGAGTATTATAAAGAAAGAGAAAAGCCGGGTGATCAAGATCTCGATGCTCTTATAAAATGGCAAGAAGAAATGGAACAGATTCACGGGAAAGCTGAGTTGATAATTGGGAAGCAGAGACACGGTCCAGTTGGCACAGTAGATTTAGCATTTGATGGGCGATTTACACGATTTGGTAATCTGGTAAAAACCCATCAAGTAAAAAGTTGAAGCTTAGGATGATAATTGCCACTTGAATTACATATCAGTCTTGCAAATTTACATAATAACCTACGCTTTTTTCGTCAAATAACAAAAAATAGCGCCGAATTATCCGCTGTAGTTAAATCAAATGCTTATGGCTTAGGAATAACAAAAATAGTCCCTGAGATGGAAAGATTTGGTGTAAAAAGTTTTTTTACCGCGACTATTTCTGAAGCAATAAAAGTGAGGAGTTGTTCTAAACACTCCGAAATATTTACTTTAAATGGGTTTGATTTTCTAAACGCTAAACCTTATAAAGAGTTCAACATAATTCCTATCATAAATAGCGTACTAGAGGCACAAAAATTTATTGACACTTTTGGTCAAACTCAAAGAGTAGCTATTCAACTGAATACTGGAATGAATCGTTTAGGGCTAAACAAGCAGGCGCTTTTTGAAAATCTCGATCTGATAAAAAAACTGCCGATAAACCTAATTTTGTCACATCTAGCTTGTGCAGATGATATATATAGCGAAGAAAATACAAACCAAAGAAATTTGTTTACTGAATTATGTCAAGGTTTACCAAAGGCGCGTCAAAGCCTCTCAGCAAGTCATGGAGCTCTGTTAGGTACTGAGTTTCATTTTGATATGGTAAGACCAGGTGTTGGTTTATATGGTGGAATAAAGAATAGTGGTTTAAAAGAAGTTATTCAAATAAAGGTTCCCGTTCTTCAAAGCTTTATCATAAATAAAAACATGCAAGTTGGTTATAACTTTACATACAAAGCAACACAGAAGATGACTGTTGCTACTCTAGCAATGGGGTATGCCGACGGTTTACCTAGAACTCTCAGTAATAATGGTAAATTATTTTATGGAAATATACCATGTCCCATTTTAGGAAGAGTTTCCATGGATCTAGTCACAGTGGACATTTCAAATCTACCTAAGATACCGCATCATCTTTACTTATTTTCGTCTGAATATGAAGTTGAAGATTTTGCAAAAGATTGTAAAACCATAAGTCACGAAGTACTTGTTAATTTTGGTGAAAGAATTAGAAGGGTTTACTCGGAATAGGAAAGTATATGAAGATTGTTTTTTATATTGAACTAGTTGGACAAACCTTTCTCATCTTTTTGACAAAAGTCGGTATTTTTTCAAGATTTTTTTGGGATATACTTTCGCAAGCTCTGAGGGGACCATTCTACACTAAAACCTTTTTGAATCAGTTAGTACAAATAGGGTTCTTGTCTTTGCCTGTTGTAGGATTAACGGCGGTTTTTACTGGTGCTGCTTTAGCTCTCCAAATATATTCTGGTGGAATGCGTTTTAATGCCGAAAGCGTAGTTCCTTCTATAGTGGCTATTGGTATTTGTAGAGAACTAGGGCCCGTTTTATGTGGTTTGATAATGGCAGGTCGAGTTGCTTCATCAATATCAGCTGAGATAGGAACAATGAAAGTAACCGAACAAATAGATGCACTGTATACACTTAACACAAACCCATACAGTTTTCTTGTTGTACCTAGGGTTTGTGCTTGTATTCTTTCCTTACCACTCCTAACACTGACAAGTGATATCCTCGGTGTTTTTGGGGGTTTCTTAGTAGGTGTTAGTACTCTGGAGTTTAACCCAACAAATTATCTATTAAATACAGTTAAATTCTTGGAATTAGCCGATGTTATTTCCGGATTAATAAAAGCGGTTTTCTTTGGTTTAATTATTGGTGTTCTAGGAACATTTCACGGACTTAATACGACAGTTGGTGCAAGGGGTGTTGGAAAATCAACTATTAGTGCTGTTGTTTGGTCTTCAATATCTGTTCTAGCAGCAAACTATATTTTAACGGAAGCCTTGTTCAATAAATGATAAAAAAAACTAAAATTGAAGTTAATAGCTTAAATAAAATACTTGGCTCTAAAGAAATACTAAAGGATGTATCTTTTATATTAGAACAAGAGGAGCATTTGGTAATTATAGGTAGTTCAGGTGCAGGAAAGTCTATGCTAATCAAGTGCATATTAGGTCTAGAAAATATTAATTCTGGTTCAATATTTTTTGATGATAATCTGATTAGTGAAAATTCAGATAAGCAAAAATTTTTAAATAAATTAGGAGTGTGTTTTCAGAGCAATGCACTATTTGATAGTTATACTGTTTGGGAGAATGTTGCTTTTAAGAGTTTATATAATCTAAGTTCTCCTAATATTTTTAACCTGAAAAAACTCGCAATCGAGCGGCTAGAAGAAGTTGGATTGCCCACTAATATAGCTGAACAATACCCCTCCGAGTTATCTGGGGGAATGCAAAAAAGGGTTGGCATAGCAAGATCAATGTTCTCAGAACCAGATATTCTTATTTTTGACGAACCCACTACTGGGCTTGATCCAATAATGTCAAAAAAAATAATTTCTTTAATTGGGAAGATAATTAAAAATTCTAAAAAAACTGCTATTACCATAACTCATGATATTAATTTAGCGCTATTTCTTGCATCTAAGATTATTCTAATAGATAACGGCAAAGTGGAATGGTCTGGAACACCAAAACAGGCTATGTTATCCAAAAACAAATTATTGAATATATTCTTAAATGGTTGAATTTTTAAAAAGTTTGTTAATTAAATTTATTCAAGTAGGAAACTGATCTCATGGAAGTCATTTCCTCTTTCGATATGATTTCGGTTGGATTGATACTTTTTTCGGGAGTTTTTGCGTATTTTAGAGGTCTCGTAAAAGAAATTTTATTGATTTTAAATTGGATCCTTGCAATCGTGGTCGCTTATCTTATCTCTCCCCCCATTTTTAGATCCATCTCAGAAATCGATTTGATTATGAGTGTATTGGGAGATAGCTGTGAACTCATGATGATACTTTCGTTTCTCTTAGGTTTTACACTGGCGCTTATTATTATATCCTTTGTTACATATAGGATTTCATATTTTATAGAAATCTCATTTTTTAACGAAATAAATAAAATTTTTGGGCTGCTTTTTGGCGTTTTGAGAGGGGGGTTAATAGTGATAATTTTCCTTGTTATTTATAATCAAGTGCTGAAAGAAACTTCTTCACTAAATTTTATTGGAATGTCTAAATCAAATGAAATTACACTAGATGTTCAAGAAAAAATACTCACTCAATACCCCAAAAATATTCCAGAATGGATAATTGATAATTATGATAATCTTCTTACAAATTGTGTTAAAAGGTAATGACAAAAAACCAGTATTCTAGACGACTTATTGGGCTAAAAGTTCTTGTAACAGGTGCAACCAGCGGTCTTGGGTTTAGTGTTTCTGTTGCTTTGGCAAAAGAGAGTGCTGACGTTATTGCTGTTGGCAGGAATAAAAACCATTTAGAAAACTTATCTAATGCCATAAAGAATACAAATGGGACAATAACTCTTGTTTGCATAGATCTAGCAAAGCAGGGAACAATCGAAGAGTTATCACAAAAGATATCAGAAAAGTTTGGGCAACTTAACGTCATTATTCATTGTGCTATGCCTTCCTTTCAGATGATGCCAATCAACCAAATATCCTTAAAAGAATTTGAAAAAAATTTACTTTCTCCAATTACGGTTTGCTTTAGATTAATATCTTGTTTTCATGAAATATTAAGTAGAAATCCCAAAGGCTTATTTATATATATTTCCGATTTTCGAACTATAAAGTTTAACGGACCCTACAATGCCACAAAAAAAGCATGTGATCAAATATTGCTAGCATATAAAAAAGAAAATGAGCGGCTAGGAGTGACTGTTCTTATTCAATACCCAGAAGCGATGGCTACAAAGCTAAGGAAGAAGGTATTTCCAGGTGAGCAGAATATTGATCCTGATACCACTTATAGGGAGGCCAAAAAAATAATAAGTCAGATTGTTAATACTTACCGATCGTGAAAGGATTATCACCTGATTTAAATATTATTCTTATAGGGGTACCAAGGAGTTGAAAATCTTCTCTGAATGAGTTTTCTAGATACCTTTTGTAAGATTTTGACACTATACCATTGTGAGATGTGAAAATCTTAATGGTTGGTGGTCTAGAATTTGATTGAACTATATATTTTAATTTTATTCTCCTTTTTTCACCGTTTGTGGGTGGTGCATGCTTATCCATTTTTTCCTTCAACCAGGTATTAAGATTTGAAGTAGACTGCCTAAAGTTCCAATTTGAATAGGTTTTCATTATATTTTCTCTAAGCCTATCAAAACCGGTACTTTTTAAAGCTGAAATATAATTAACATGTACTGCCTTAAACTGTGGCAAAGATTTTTTTATAGAGCTATTTAGTTTTTGATCTACAGCTTTTCGATTCAAAATTTTGTCACTTTTATTCATCGCAAAAACTATTGCTCTCCCTTCTCTTTCACACAGGGAAGCTAGTTTTTGATCTTGTGCGTTTAGTAATTCTTCCGGTTCTAACACCAATATTACGATCTGAGCAAACTTAATGGCTCTAAGAGTTTCTTTGACTGCCTCTTTCTCTAAATAACTATCAATTTTACGTTTTTTTCTTGCTCCTGCGGTATCGTATATCTTAAATAAATCATTATCCCACTTGAATAGCACAAAGTTGCTGTCTCTTGTTAAGCCGGCTTCAGGACCAGTAATGAATCTTTGCTGCTTAATAATAGAGTTGACTAACGTAGACTTTCCAACATTAGGGCGACCAACTACAGCAATATTTATGGGCCTTTTTTTATGATCTATATTCTCTTCCTCTAAAGATACGAAGCCATTTTTCTCACAAATATTTACAAGAGCATTTTTCACATTTTCTATTCCTATCCTATGCTCACTTGAAACAAAAATAATATCTTTTAGCCCCAAAAAGCCTATATCTTCTTGTAAAAACATTTGCTCAATTACTGCTGTCTCTACCTTGTTTACTACTAGAATGGTATTCTTATCAAATTTTCTACACACTTGAAATATTTCTCTATCTTCAAGTGTAAGACCCTCTCTGCCATCTAATACAAATATAATAACATCTAACTGATATATCAAATTGAGAGTATGCCGATTTATCATCTTATCTTGTTCAGTAACTAATGATGATTTCAGTCCAGCGGTATCTATTAATTTGATTTGATGATCTTTTAATTCTAACAGCTCTTCCTTGTAATCACGTGTAACTCCTCCAAAATCTCCTACAATCGCTCTGGAATGGCCTAGCAAACAATTGAATAATGTAGACTTTCCAACATTAGGACGACCAACTATACCTGCCCTTGTGAACAAGAATTTCTCCTTATCGATTAATTAAGGATGTTTAACATACCGTCTTCGGAGACAAACATCAGTTTTTTGTTCGTAACTATTGGAGGAGATGAAATCTTTTTACCAAGTTTCTCTTTATTAAGTAGCTTTCCATCTTCTGCAGAAAACCAATAGGCATTTTTATCAGTAGCTAGAACTACAAGTTTATTTTCAAGCAGCATAGGGCCAAAATACTTTACCCAATTTTTACCAGGTAAACTTTTTAAAAAAACTATTTTTCCATTCTTTGAGTTAATTCTTCCTATAGAATTGTTGGTGAGATAATAAGCGGAATTACCTGACACAGTAAGTCTACCAGAGCTCTGAATATTGTTTCTCCATAAAACTCTACCGTTAGTATTAGTGGCAAAAGTTTCACCAAAGGCACCTACCGCAAATATTTTTGATCCAGATACTACTGGATCACTTGCAAAATCCCCTAAAGAAGCAGATGCTGAACCGACATTGGAATTTTCTAGATTAACTTCCCATAGTTGGATCCCGTTAATAGCATTAAGAGCAACTAAAGAGCCGCCACTAAATGGGAAAAGAACTTTATTCCCTGAAGAAGCAGGAGATACCGCCGCAAATACTTTTGTATTTTTCTGAGGTCCCTTTTTACTCCATCTTAATTTGCCTTTTAGATCCAAAGATACTGCGATGTCATCTCCAGTCACTCCGAAAATATATCCTTTATGGAATATAGGGGCTGATCTAAATGGTCTTTTGAAGTCGTATCTCCAAATAATTTTCCTTTTAGATACACTAATTAACAGTAGTTCTCCTAATGAAGATGTGACCGCGATTCTATCTTTGTTTATAGCCAGACCGCCGTATATCTCGTTCTTAGCCTTAGCTCCTTCAGGCAAGATACTTACCTCCCAAATAAATTGCCCTTCGTCATTGTAGACAACAATATATCCATTAGGAGTCATTATAAAAACTCTTTTATTTTGAAAAATTGGCTCAGAATATTCTCCTTTCGGACCAACTTTAACTTTTGAATGTGAGCCAAATTTACTTGCGGATGAGAAAGCTGCATTTCCTAAGTTGTGACCTGGTCCACTCCCTCCATGCGTCCAAGAAATAATATTTTTAGGTTTGGCAAGAGCTAACTTATGGTTTTTTTTATTAGTTTCGAAAAATTTTTGTTCTGATAAGACTGACTGCCTATATCCCTCCAGTCTCTCATCATTAGAACAACTTTGAATAAAAACAGCAGACATTAACAAGATCAACTTAAAAAAAATATCCCCAAACTTTAAAAAATTAATTAAGTTCATATATACTTTCAACTTCTTTTATCCGGCTCACCTGCTCTGGTGTGATTGCTCGGTCAGACGATATGAGCTTCAATAATATATTTATGTTGTCAAGATCATTAGCTTTAACATACAAATATAACTTTTGTTCTAATGCCAATAATTTCATAGGACTGTCCGGAGCCGAAAGTTTATCAAGGACTTCTATCTTCTTTGTATCACTGAGACTTTCTGCAGGGTCCATTAAGTATAGCTGAAATTTTGCATAATCTCTGAAAAACCTGTTGTCACTATACTTATTAATTACAAAACTATAAGCATTCTTTGCACTTTTAATATCACCTGTTTCTTCAAAATATTTGGCTTCATTCAATTTAATTAAAATAGCTAAAAATTGGTTTTCAATTTCACCGGAAACAGTTTCACCGCTTTTTTTTAAATTTTCGATTGCTGAAACAAGAACCTCTCCATTTTCTTGTGCTGTTGTCTTCTTATCGAATTTATAGTACTCGTAACCCCCAACAAGACCAACTAGCAATAAGATTGAGCCGAATAGAGGCCACTTAAATTTATTCAGTGATTTAAACAGTTTATCTCTTTTTACTTCTTCACTGACTTCTTTTATAAAACTTTCTGACTCAACCATTAAATACGTCCTATTTATATCTATTATGGTACCTGTTCTGCTTTTCCCACATTTCTTTGTATAGCCCACTTTCTTGCAACAGACTATCGTGTTTCCCTTGCTGTATCAGTCGACCATGCTCCATCACCACAATATTGTCAACGCTCGAGATGGAAGATAACCTATGGGATATAATTATTAAAGTCTTACTTGTCCTATTTTCTAATAAATTTTCAATAATTCTTTTTTCTGACCTTGGATCCAACGAACTTGTAGCTTCATCAAGAATGTTAATAGAACAGTTTCTTAATAACATTCTGGCAATGGCCACTCTTTGCTTTTCTCCTCCAGACAACTTAAGACCTCTTTCGCCAACTTGAGTGAATAAGCCATTTGGTAAGCTTGACACTAAACTGGTTAAGTCTACTCTTTCAATGACATCATTTAACATGTCTTTAGCGATGTCGCTAGAGCCATAGGAAAGATTGTATTCTAACGTATCATTAAAAAGAACAATGTCTTGGGGAGTTACTGCCAAGTGTGCTCTTACAGACATAGTTTTCAATATGGTATTTTCCTTTCCATCAATAAGAATTTTTCCTTTACACGGCTTATAAAAACCAAAAATTAGTTTTCCAAGCGTAGACTTGCCACTTCCTGAAGGACCAACGATCGCAGTCGTTTTACCAATAGGGATTGAAAAACTTAATCTCTTAATAACCTCTCTGGCTCCATCGTATGCAAAAGAAACGTTTTCAAATGCAAATCCTTTTTCAACGGAAATTAGCTCTTCTTTTTCAGTTTCATCCTCCTCTACGCGTTCCTTGAATAAAATAAATAGTTCTCCCATGTCTACTAAAGCCTGCCTAATTTCTCGGTAAACGGTGCCCAAAAAATTCAGTGGTAAAATTAATTGTATCATGATTGCGTTCAATCCTACTAAACCACCTACAGTTAAGGTGCCATCTATGGCCTTTTGAGTTGCAATAACTATTAGTACCAGTAGACCTGAAGTTACAATAAGCGCCTGGCCAAAATTAAGCATTGATAAAGAAACCCCTGTCTTAATAGCAAAAAACTCATAAGATCTTAATGATTTCAAATATTTTTCTTTTTCATGATTTTCTGCAGAAAAATATTTAACCGTTTCATAATTTAAAAGACTATCTATTGTCTTTTGGCCTAGATCAGCGTCCCACTTATTCATTTTTCTTCGTATTTTAACTCGCCAGTTGGTAACGGTAATAGTAAAAATAACGTATAAAAATATTGTAACCAAAATTATAAGCAGAAAAATTACATCAAACTTATAAACCATTAAAACACAAACAAAGATTAACTCTAGGATTAAAGGCCCAATAGAAAAAAGTACAAACCTAAGAAGAAACTCTATTCCTCGGACACCTCGATCAATAACTTTATTCAAAGAACCTGTCTGTCTTGACAGGTGAAAATTCAGAGGAAGACGATGAATGTGCTCAAAGGCATGCATACTAAGTTTCTTTAGCCCATTTTGTGCGACGTTTACAAAAAGAAAATCTCTAATCTGTACGAATGCCACAGATGCAAACCTCGCCACTCCATAGCCTAAAGCCAAGGCTAGCACGCTCCAAATTACAAAATTCGTTTTTTTCGTATCATCGACTATGAAACTTAATTCATCTACCAAAGTCATGAGTAATAAAGGTGTCAAAACTGTAAATACTTTCGCAAATACAAGGCAAAAAAGTGAAGCTATTACTCTTATTTTTAGAACTAGTTCATCTGGCCACAAATAATTTAGAGTTGTTAAGAAAATAGTTTTATAATCTTCTTTCTCTTTGGCTGCCAAAGGGTCATCATTTTCATAAGACCTAGTGCTCATCTTTTGCTTCGCATTATTTTCTCAGAAGTTAGTTTGGTAGTGAGAAAACTTGGCCCGGATAAATTAAGTCAGGGTCTTTAATAAGATGGGAATTTCTCTCAAATATTTCGACATATTGAATCCCCTTTCCATAGTATTTTCTAGCAATCCTCCATAAACTGTTACCTGGTTGCACAGTAATACTTCCTTCTCCCATAGCTTGTATAATCGCTTCCTCTTCTCTCTTGAAAGGGAGTTCTAGCCTACCTTCCACAGTTCCATTCACATTTACTTCGTCAAGTCTTAAGGTGTAAACACCAGGTTCAATATCTGGCAATGAAGTTTTCCATGCACCACTGTCGTCTACTTTAACCTCGCTTTCTAATTTGTTATTTAGGTAAACCCTTATTGAGTTATAAAGCCGTGCTCGGCCCGCCAACTCAGTGTTCGAATTCTCTGTGTAACTAATTGTATCCAAAGTAATCCCATTTACCGGGCTTACCTCAATTGGTGCAAGAACCTTAAGGTCTTTACCGTCATCTTTCACAATAAGTGGTTTTTTTTCTATTTTATTATCTTTCTTTTCATTATTCTTTTCAACTTGAGGCAGCACAAAATATAAGTCAGCTGACTCAACTATTTTTTCTTGTCCTTCATCTTGGATTAATCCTCTAATTTTGACAGTTTGAACCAAGCCTGTACTTTGAACTTTTCCAAATACCACAAAACTACCATCCCGTCCTGTCTCATCTGTTCCAATTATTTTTTTATTATCAGCTAAAATTTCGATTTTTGCCTTTTTAGAAACTTTGCCTGCCGATATTATGTTTCCTAACTCGTCTACACGAAAGACATCGACCGAAAGGCTTTCAACCTCTTCAAACCTTGGTTTTTTTGCTTCTTTAGATACTTCTTTGTTTTCTGAGTTCTCAATAGTTTCTTTTGCTATTGTCTTTTTAGGCACTGTTTTCTCCAAAACCTTTTCTTCATCAGTAACAACTTGCTTTTCTGAAGATGGCGCTGTAATCTCTTCTTCAGTAACAACTTGCTTTTCTGAAGATGGCGTTGTAATCTCTTCTTCATCATTAACAACTTGCTTTTCTGAAGATGGCGCTGTAATCTTTTCTCGCTGGTAACCAAAAAAAAGATAAGTCGGAGTAATTATTGCTACAGCCAAAATAGCAAGCAATCCATAAGTACCAGTATACTTTAATACAAAATTAATCATTGGATCTCCCTATCATTAAGGTAAACTGGAATTTCATGAAAAACCACAAAAAAATTAGGTGTATTGCTTGGTTAAAGTTATCAAAAAAGTGGAGCATAAAAAATCTTTGTGTGTATTTTGTGGGTCAAAAAATGGAAATAGTTTGATTTATAAAAAAGCCGCAAGGGAATTAGGAGCATACCTAGCAAAAAATAAAATTAGGTTGGTTTATGGAGGCGGATCACTTGGTCTTATGGGAGAGCTCTCCAATAGTGTTAACAGAAATAATGGAGAAGTTCTTGGAGTAATCCCAAAACATCTATTACATATAGAAGGCATAAACAAAAACTACGGAGAGATAATGATTACTGATGACATGCATTCAAGAAAAAAAACTATGTATAATAGTTCAGACGCTTTTTTATGCTTGCCTGGAGGCATTGGTACTGTTGAGGAGGTGTCAGAAACAATAACTTGGTTTCAGCTTAACATTAGCCGAAAACCAATTTTTTTTCTTAATATTAATGGTTACTGGGATAATTTCAGAATACTTTTGGAACACATCGTCTCGACAGAATTTGCTAGTAAAGATCTTTTGAATTACTTCAACTTTTTTGAAAGCCTCGAGACGTTAGTACCATCTTTATTAAGTTCTTTAGAGATTGACTCAAAAGAATAAATGAATAATGCAACCCAAATAAGCATAAATGCTATGGCATGCCCCAACTCAAACACTTCCTTAAAATAAAAGATTGCTATCAAAAATTGTATTGTTGGATTTAAGTACTGTATTAAACCCACTGTTGCGTAAGAAAAAACTTTAGTCCCTGTCGAAAATAAGACAAGAGGAACAGCGGTGATAAGCCCAGAGAATACCAATAAAATCAATGTATTATCTGCGAATAAAACTTCTTTTTGAAGTTTTGGTTCAGTTAGGGAGATAACTATTATTATAGCTATAGGAGTCATCAAAACTGTCTCGTATGTGACGGATGAAATCGGGTCCAATTTAACGTTACTTTTTATAAGTCCGTAGAAGCCAAAACTAAACGCAAGAATTAAAGCCAGACCCGGAAATTCTCCACTCATGTAAACTAATGAAGATACAGCAATGACAACTAATGAAATAGAAAAAAATTGTATGAAAGTAAATTTTTCTCTATTAAAAATAATTCCAAGAAATACAGCAACCAAAGGAAATATATAATAACCGAGAGAGGCCTGAAGTGCATTTCCTGAGTTAACAGCATAGATAAATCCATACCAATTAATTGCAATTAATATCCCAGATAGAAAAAGAAGTCCTATTTCTCCCATTCCTTTTCGGAATAATTCGTGACCTATACCTGAAAAAAGATAGAGATAAAAAAATAAGAATACTGCAGACCAAAACGATCTATGTGCTACGATCTCGATTGACGAGACGGAAGACAAAAGATAATAAAAAATAGGGGACAGTCCCCAAATAACAGTCCCTAAGATTAAATAAAAAAGATATCTAAGATGCAATATACAACAACAACTTTTGCAGTTTATGCTATTACATTCTTGATGCTACATTTTCCCAATTAACTAACTTATCTAAGAAGTTTTCTAAATACGCGGGCCTTTTATTTCTGAAATCAATGTAATAGGAATGTTCCCAGACATCACACCCTAGAAGGGCTGTCTCATTGTTGCATAGTGGATTAACACCATTTTCGGTTTTTGAAATTTTAAGACCACCATCATTTGATCTCACAAGCCAAACCCAGCCTGATCCAAATTGTCCAACTCCTGAAGCACAAAAATCTTGCTTAAACTTATCATAAGAACCAAAGCTATCATTAATAGCTGCTTCTAGCTCGCTTGGCAAACCTGTCAAATTTGGACTCATCATTTCCCAAAACTGCATGTGGTTCCAATGCTGAGATGCATTATTGAAGACACCGCTCTGAGCAACTGCAGTTGGATTATATGACTTTGCAATGATTTCCTCTAGTGTCATATTTTCATATTCTGTTCCAGCGATAAGTTTATTACCATTATCAACGTACGCCTTATGATGTATATCATGATGATATTCCAAAGTTTCTTTACTCATACCTACTGCCCCAAGAGCATCATGGCTATAAGGCAAATCATTAAGTTCAAATGCCATTTTTGGTCTCCTTTAAATTGTATTCTTTTTATTAGCATAAATTGCTTGTTTAGCAATAGTTCAATTGCATTAAAACTGAGTACCTCCTTTTGAGTCTTTTTCTTCCCAATTTCGTTTTACATCTAGTATCAGTAGGATCTTAGCGGCCACAAAAATTGATGAGTAAGTCCCAACTAATACCCCCCAGATCATAGCAAACGTAAACCCTCTAATGACATCTCCTCCAACGAAATAGAGAGCGAAAAGAGCTAATAAGGTTGTGACAGAAGTCATAATTGTCCTGCTAAAAGTATTATTTATAGACATATTCAAAACTTTTAGGAGCGCCATCGATTTAAAGTGTCTCAGATTTTCTCTTATTCGATCAAAAACAACAACAGTATCGTTTAGTGAGTATCCGATGATTGTGAGGAGCGCTGCTACTATTGAAAGATTAAATTCGTACCTAAGTATGGAAAAAACGCCTATGGTCAATATAACATCATGGATCAGCGCAACAATCGCTCCAAGTGCAAATTGCCACTCAAAGCGCAACCAAATATATACTAAAACAGATATAACTGCGAAAAAAACGGCTAGCATACCATTTCTTACAAGTTCAGATGAAACCTTCGAACCTACGGATTCAATCTGTAAAAACTTTATATTTGGCACACGATCTTGTAACAAGCTCTTAACCTTGGCTTCGACATCAAACCCTTTTGTTTTTTCAACCTTTATTATAAAAATACTGTTGTTATTCGCTAAGGTTCCAGCACTTAATTTCTCTAATGGATCCGTTGCCTCGGATATAGAAATATCCCCTAAATTAGAGCCACCTAACGAATTTCTGATGTCAGAAACCTTAATTCTATCGGGGGTTGATACCATAAACATAGTACCCCCACGAAAGTCTATTCCATAATTAAGTCCAAAAACGAGAAATAGAATAATAGACATAGCGATAGCTCCGACCGAAACAAAAGACAATAAGTTAGAAAATCTAAAGAACTCAATTTCATTTGATTGATTAAATAGCCCTCTTAATAACATTAAACCCTCAAAACTTTTGGTTTATAAAATAGCATATATAGATCGATAAAAAGTCTAGTTATTAGTAACGCAGTAAACACAGAGGTAATTATCCCCAAACCTAGAGTCACTGAAAAACCTTTAATAGGCCCAGAACCAAAGAAAAAGAGAATTATTGCGGCTATCATAGTTGTTACATTTGCATCGACAATAGAGGATAATGCTTTTTCATATCCAGTTTTTATAGCGTTATAAATGGAATTATTCTTTTTAATCTCTTCCTTTATACGTTCGAAAACAAGCACATTTGCGTCTACTGCCATACCGATTGTTAAAACAATCCCGGCTATGCCAGGTAGTGTCAAGGTAGCACCGAGTATTGAGAGCAATGCCATAACTAATATGATATTCAGCATCAGTGCAACATTTGCAAATATTCCAAATAGACCATAGCTCAACCACATAAAAACAAGAACAAGTATGCCACCGACTATTGCTGCAAATTTTCCAGCATTAATACTATCTCGTCCCAACTCTGGACCAATAGTTCTTAACTCTAAAACCTCAATTTCTGCTGGTAACGCTCCACTTCTAAGCAGAATAGCCAGCCTATTACTTTCTTCTACTGAAAAGTTTCCTGTTATAATACCCGAGCCTCCAGGTATATGACTTCGAATTGTTGGTGCCGAAATTACAACACCATCTAAAACAATTGCAAATGGTGAACCTATATTGTCCCTGGTATAGTTTCCAAATTTGAGCGCAGCTGAAGGATTGAAGTTAAATGATACCGCCGGCAAACCATTTTCATCAAAAGATGGCTGAGCATTAGTCAAATTTTTTCCAGAAACAACGGGGCGTTTTTTAAGAAGAAAAAACAGGTCTTTATTTTCTTCAGAACCAACTACTATTTCATCTATCTTTGCAGGAAAGTTAGAGCTGGTATCCATAGAAACAACCTCATTGAAGGTAAGTTTTGCAGTTTTTCCCAGAAGAGCTATTAATTCTTCGCTTGAACCTAAACCGGGCACCTGAACCAAGACCCTTTTTCTACCTTGCTTTTGGATTGTAGGTTCTCTTGTTCCGGTTTCATCAACTCTTCGTCTAATAATCTCTAGTGATTGATCGATAACTTGCTTTTCTAGTGCTGTTCTCTGTTCATCTGAAAAAGTGATTGATATAATATTTTCAGATGAACTAATTTTTAATATTTCTCTAGTAACAGATCCTGACCAACGCGACGAAAACAGTTCTGTTGAAGAGTTAAATTTTTCTATTTCCTTTATCGCAAAATCAATATTATCCGAGTTACCAATTTGAACTTTTAGTTGATCTCCAGAGGAGTCAATTCTTCTTATTGAACCAATTTTCTTCCTTTTTTTTACTAAGGCGCTTCTTATATCAGCCCAAAGGAAGTCAAACTTTTCTCGTATTACGTCGTTTGTCTCCACCTCCAGTAGCATGTATACACCACCCCTTAGATCTAAACCCAACTTTATTAGAGTGGAAGGCATGAAGTTAGGCCATGAAGATGACTGATCAGGATTATTTGATTTTTTATCAACCGCACTATAAAAGAAGTTTGGTAATGCAAACAAAATTGCAGACAGGCAAATAAGCGCAATTAATACTATCCTAAAAAAACTAAGTTTTGGCATTTATTTTTTTGACGGCTCAGTTTTGCTCAATACGTTTACAATAGTAGATCTTATGACGGATACTTTAACGTCCTTCGCTAACTCCACCTCGATCTCTTCACCTTCTTTAACCTTTGTTATCTTACCAATAATACCGCCCTGTGTTAAAACTTGATCCCCTCTTCTAAGATTATCGACCATATTTTTATGCTCTTTTATTTTTTTCTGTTGGGGCCTAATCAGCAAAAAGTACATGATTACAAATATTAGTATTATAGGAATAAAACTTTCTAATCCGTTCATAATTTCTCTCCTAGTCTTTCAACTTTTTTATAGGTTAATAACAAATAATCAATGGCAAACTGTTTTCCTGTCGCCGTTGATAGTGACAATAAACAAGTTGATTATCCACTTTTATTGAAAATGTTCGATATCTATCAAGCTTTTTCTTTTTCATCACCTCGTTAGCTCTAATCATTTTTTCTTTAATTTCTCTTTTTACTAGACCATTGTACATCTGCTCATTCGCCAAGGCCGAGCATGCAAAAAAAACGATCGTAAAAATTAAATAGGTGAGCCTTAACATCGATATTATGTATTACACGTTGAACTATAAAACAACTGCTCTTTTCCAATATTCTGCCAAAGTGTTACATTTCTTTGGTCAGAACCTCTACTTATATTCAACAAAACCCCTGACGGAGACGAAAACAAATAAAACGAAGGATGAGAATAAATCAATTCAAAAAATTTTGAATCCAAATCTCCTCCCAAAATAGCTAAGGAGGAATTATTAATTTTTATAGTAAAATTATTCTGTAGTTGTTTTTTATTGTCTATCTCCTTCCAAGGCGCACAATAAAAGACAAAATCTGCTGAATTTGCACCTACAGGCCATAAAATTAAAGTGGTTAACAGAACTAGTTTGGTTATTCTTTTTGAAGTCATGGATCTGACATAGTTTTAATTCTTTTACATAATAATTACTAGCAAATAATCTAATAATAATATAGGTCTGATATAACGCATACTTATAATTCTGGAGTGGTACTTTGGAGAAAGATTTAAGTAATGATTCAATCATTGAAATTGTAAGGTCTCATACAGGCCCATGTCTTTTTAATGAAGATGGATTTGGATTAGAATATCAAGATTTGGTAAAAACTATCGAACGTATTGGCAGACAAATCTCATCAATAGATATGAAAAATAACGAGATTTGTGCGCTAGTACTCCCTAATGGTATTGATATGGCCATTAGTTTTTTAGCTTTAGCTAATTATGTAACAGTCTCACCACTTAACCCCAATTATACTACGGATGAGTTCTTATTCTTCTTAGAAGATCTGGATTGTGAGTTTATAATTACTGACAATAACGCCTCAAAAGCTCTTATAGAAGCTGCAAAACAACTAGAAATAAATCTTTTTCGCATAGATAATATTACACCAAAAAATGATCTTTCAATTAAATCGCTTCCTCTTTCTTCTTCATATTCTCTTGATGAAAATAAAGCTAATGATTTCTGTTTAATTTTACATACGTCAGGAACGACTTCTAAACCTAAACAGGTGCAGCTCTCTTGTACAAACATCATCTCGTCTGCATTTAATATCTCTACAGTACTTCAATTAGAGCAAACTGACAAAGGGTTAAATATAATGCCACTATTTCACATACATGGGTTGATAGCTTCCTTATTGTCATCAATTATTACAGGTGCGAGCCTAGTATGCACTAACGGATTTAATGCTCTTACTTTTTATGGAAATATTAAAAAATTTAAGCCTACATGGATAACAGCTGTACCCACAATGTATCAAGCTATCTTGTCACGAGCTTTTAGAAATAAAGAGATAATCGAAGATGCTGATTTAAGGTTTCTTAGATCATCTTCGGCTGCGATGCCAGTGGCAACAATTGAGGCGTTAGAAAATACTTTTCAATGTCCGGTTATTGAGGCTTACGGAATGACAGAGGCATCACATCAGATGGCTTCAAATTTTTTGGATAGTATTAGAAAAGCTGGGTCTGTTGGTAAATCTGCTGGCCCAGAAATCGCAATTTTTAAAGATAATAAGATGACAACTTTGGCGAATACGATTGGTGAAATAGTTATTAAAGGCACTAACGTAACAAAAGGATATAAAAACAATGAAAAGGCAAATAAAGAAAATTTCTTTAATGGATGGTTTAAAACTGGAGACCTAGGAAGGTTCGATGAAGATGGGTTTTTATTTATTTCCGGTAGAATTAAAGAAATTATAAATAAAGGAGGAGAAAAAATATCGCCTCAAGAAGTTGACGAGGCTCTTATGAAGCATGATGCGGTCTTTCAAGCTGTATGTTTTTCAGTAAAACATAAAAAATTGGGAGAAGATATCGCGTCTGCTGTAGTATTAAAGGAAGGCTCAACCGTCGATGAGAAAGAATTGAAGACACACCTTTCCAAATCTCTAGCAACATTTAAAATACCGAGACAGATCTTAACTCTCAATGAAATCCCAAAAGGTAATACAGGAAAGATTCAAAGAATTGGTCTTGCTAAAAAATTAGGTCTTGAAAAATGAAAATTTGTATCTTTGGAGGTGGGTCAATCGGAGGTCTTTTAGCAGTAAACTTAGAAAAGATAGGAATAAAGGTAAGCGTTATTGCAAGAGGGCAACACTTAGAGGTGATGAAAAAAAATGGTCTTACTCTAATTGATCCGTTAGGAGACGAAATAACAATAGTTGTCAATTGCACCGATGATGCCAATTCTTTAGGTGTACAGGATTATCTTTTCCTGACTATAAAGTCACCTGCACTTTTACCTAGTCTTGAAACCATAAAGCCTCTTATTGGAAAAAATACAACAATAATTACTTGTATGAATGGCATTCCTCACTGGTACTTTCATAAGTTAGATAATAAGTATGCAAATTATAAAATAGAGTGCTTAGATCCAGATTTGCTTATTGATAATATTTTACCTCCAGATAACATCGTGGGATCAGTTGTCTATCCTGCATGTGAGATAGTCGAACCAGGCAAAATTAAGCATATTGCAGGAAACAGGTTTAGTCTTGGTGAGCCTGACGGAAGTGAAAGCTCTCGATTAAAATTCATATCTGAACTATTAAAGAAAGCAGGCCTCAGGGCACCGATACAAAAAAATATTCGTGATGAGATTTGGCTAAAGTTAATCGGAAATCTCAGTTTCAATCCGATATCTGCGCTTACTGGGGGAACCCTGGAACAAATTTGTAACGACAAAGGAACGGAAGCAATTGTAAGAGAAATGATGTTTGAAGCAAAAACAATTGCAGAAGAATTAGGAGCGAAGATAAATATGTCTATTGAAAAAAGGATTGATGGGGCTAGAAAGGTAGGAGCTCATAAAACTTCTATGCTCCAAGATATTGAATCCCGAAAACCAATTGAGGTAGACTCAATTATAGTAGCGGTCAGAGAGTTAGGTGATTTAACAAACTCACCAACACCCTATATTAACGCAATACTTAGCCTAACGCTGCAAAAAGCTAAACTCATTGGTTGTCTTTAGTCATTCAAAGCTTTACTTCTATTCATTTTCTGCTATCGCAGTAACGTAGTTTAAGTTAAAAACTTTTGTAAATGTCTTCATCAGCACCAACAAACATTACTTTATCGGCTATTGCCGGTATATATATTTTATCACAAGTAATTATCGTTCCAGCTCTGCCAGATTTAGGAGTAATATTTTCTAGTGATTATAGAACGATTCAGCTCAGTGTTTCTGCATTTTCAATAGGCGCAGCGATAGTCAATTTAATTGCTGGCCCATTATCAGATAGATTTGGAAGGCGTCCTATTGCTATCGGTTTTTTCATTATATTTATTCTGTCATCTTTAGGATCTTATTTTTCGGAGAATATATACGTATTTCTTTTTTTTCGATTTCTGCAAGCGACCTCTGCAGCAGGAATGGTCCTCGCTAGAGTTATTGTAGGAGATATTTATAAGGGTAGCAAAGCAACAGTAATGTTTGGATATATTTCTACCATAATGGCTATAGGCCCATTAGTTGGACCTTTATTAGGAGGACTGATCTCAGAATATTTTGGATCTATGCAAATCTTTACTTTTCTGACAGCTCTAGGTTTTTTCCTTTTTGTTCTTATCATCTTCGATCTTAAAGAAACTAATTTTCAAAGATCAGAAAGCCTGCTAAGTCAAATCAGATCTTACCCGTTGTTACTTTCATCCATAAAGTTTTGGCCACCAACTTTGGTCTCTTCATTTAGTTTTTCAATATTTGGTATATTTTTTGTAGGCGCTCCCTTCATTTCAGCAACGGCATATGATCTTTCTCCATCACAAATTGGACTGCTTATGACTTTGATGCCTCTGGGATTTGTACCGGGAAACATCATTGTTGGCAAACTAGTATCCAGATTTAGTACAAGGCTCCTTTTAATTTTTGGTTCAATACTATTAATAATAGGACCATTCCTATCACTTCTTACTACAAATTTATACTCTCATCATTTGTCTTTTTTTGTGCCAATGATAATAATGGCTTTTGGAATAGGGATAATATGGCCTGTCGCAAACACAGCGATCATTCAGGCGGTTCCGAGTTTAGCAGGAAGTGCTTCTGGTATAAGTTCTGCATTAATGGTAACTACGTCGGCAATCTCAAGTGGCGTTTTGGGTTGGAATATAGAAAATAGTAATGCCATATTGGCATTAGTGAGCATGCTTATCTTAGTAGGTGCTACAACGCTTGCGTCATCATTTTTCATAAAGAATTAAGTTTTAATCTGATCAATCACTACTCAGTGTTTTCTCGAGTTCTCGAGGCATATATTTTTCATCATGTTTAGCTAAAACTTGAGATGCGACAAAAACACTTTCTTTAAGTTGACCTCTGACGATTACTCCTCGACCTTCAGCAAAAAGATCTGGTAACACTCCAATAAATTCAACCTTAACTTCGTTAGCGCCATCTGTTATGGTGAATAAGTTATTAGTTCCCGAGCTTTTAACACTATTTCGCTTTACCAAACCACCTACCCTTAATCTGATTGTTTCATCACGTACTTCAAGTAGCTGGGTAGGAGACTTATAAAATTCAATGCCTGATCTAAAGGCAAATAACAATATGATAGTTGTTACCAACAAAGCAAATATGCCAAAAGAAATAAACATTATTCGCATTCTTTTTTTATTAGAATTACTCATATCAAGGGAAAATTGGGCTTTCTAATAAACCAGCTGTTTCATCAAAGTCGAACATTATATTCGCGTTCTGAATAGCTTGACCCGCTGAGCCTTTAATCAAATTATCTAAAACTGAAATAACGACACTTCTGTCTTTGGAAAGATCGGAAACGACACCAATATGGCAAAAATTTGAGCCCCTTACATGTTGTGTGGCTGGAATTTCTTCAATCGGTAAAACAATCACAAAAGGAGAGCCTTTGTAATAGTTTTCCAATGTTTTATGAACTAGTGAAGATGTTGCTGGTATAGGTATGGATACAATAACCCCTCTATTTTGAGGCAGCAAATGTGGGATAAATGTTATATCGACTTTGTTATTTGTAAACTTTTTGAATTCTTGCTGTAATTCAGCTATATGCCTATGCTTACCAACATTATATGGTTTTACACCTTCAGAAACCTCTGAGTGAATGATATTTTGCTTTGCGTCTCGTCCTGCGCCAGATACCCCCGCTCCAAGGTTAATCGTTAAATTATTTTCCTGTATAACTCTCTCACTTAAAAGTGGGATTAAAGGATAAAGTGTCGCGGCAGAATTACAACCGGTGCAGGCAATCAAAGACCCATCTTTAATTTTTTTCTTGTAAATTTCAGTCAATCCATAAACTGCCTTTTCTTGCAGAACGGGAGCGATATGTTTTTTCCCATACCATCTTTCATATTCTTCAACCCGCTCTAATCTAAAATCTGCTGATAAATCAATAATTTTTTTTTCTTCTGGAATCTTTACTATTATCTCCTGACTTGTAGCATGTGGCAAAGCGCAAAAAATTATATCAACTTCTTCGAAATTCATTTCTTTAAAGCTTATAAAGTCTGGTAAATCTAAATGTCTAAGATGGGGGAATACATTGTGAATTTTTTTACCCACATTTCTATTAGCTACAACTTGAAATAAGTTAAAATATGGGTGTTTTGATAACAGACGAATAAGCTCTGCTCCGGTATAACCACTACCACCAATGATTGAAACTGATACGGGATTATAAATACTATCGGTCATGCCGTCAAAACTATCCTAAAAACAAACCGGTTTCAAATGTTTGGTTAGGGTCATTTGAAAGTGAATATGACTGAATCCTCAAATATTCCATCATAGCATCAAGATCTTTAGAATATCTTTGCAGGTATTTTGACATTATTTTTCTTCCAATGGCAACATCTATTTTTTTATCAACTTTCAAACCAAACTCTCTAATCAATAGGCCCATTCTAAGGTTGTAACTCATATGACTTGCAATCTGAAACAGCCGACTGTTACTGCCTCCAAAAAATATTGGTACGACAGTAGCATTGGATTTTAAAATCAGTTTTGATGTAAACCTTTTCCAGAATGGATCAAGAGGACGACTAAAAAGCTTTGCTGAGGTTGCAACTGTGCCGCCAGGGAAAATTCCGACGATACCACCGGCTTTTAAAAAGCGAATTGCTTCATTTCTGGTATTTATATTCTGGAGGTTTCCTTCTCTATTTTCCTCAAAACTTATGGGAAGAACAACCTGGTCAAGATCTTTTGCTTTCCTAAACACTCTATTTGCGATTATTTTGAAATCTTTTCTTGTCTTGGATAAAATGTAACCAAGGAGCAAACCATCTAAAATACCAAATGGATGGTTAGAGACAATCACTACAGGACCTTCTTTTGGTATGTCTTCCAGAGACCCCCTAACCAGGTTCATTTCTATATTGTATCTCTCAAGAATAACTTCCCAAAAATTTCGACCACTAGCGACTTCTTTGTCATAATCTTTTGCTCTTTTTATTAAGCCTATCCGCCCAGTTATATTTTCTATAGACCGAATAAGTAACTTACCAACTAACCCGTTAGAGGAATTAGCATAGGATATATCTCGTGCAACATCGTTTTTCATAGGCAAACCAATAACTATATTTTGATTTTTGTAAATAAATTATGAGACATATTTACTTTAAATCTCAATTTTATTTTTAATAAAAAGTAAATTACAATAATTACATTAATTTAAAATAAGGGGCTAAGCATGCAACTAAAAGATAAGACTGCAATTATAACAGGTGGAGGTTCTGGCTTCGGGGCTTCAATGGCCGACCTATTTGCAAAAAATGGAGCAAAGGTAATTGTTGCAGATATACATATCGACAGCGCTAAAAAAGTAGCTGAACACATAGGAGGATATCCAGTTAAAGTAGACGTATCAAACGCAGGCAGCGTTGAACGAATGAAAGAAAAGGTGATTAATGAACATAAAACGGTTGATATCCTAGTTAATAATGCTGGCATTACTCATCTGCCAGCACCTATGGAAACTATAGAAGAAGATGAGTTTGATCGAGTATTTAACGTAAATTGCAAATCAGTTTACCTTACGGCTAAGCATTTTGTGCCACATTTTAAAGAAAACAAGAGTGGTGTGATACTCAATATAGCGAGTACTGCAGGCGTCTCTCCAAGACCAAATTTAAATTGGTATAACTCATCAAAAGGTTGGATGATACTCGCTTCAAAAACTATGGCGGTTGAACTTGCTCCATTCGGAATAAGGGTAAATGTTGTGAATCCAGTTGCTGGAGAAACACCTTTGTTGAAATCTTTTTTAGGAGAAGATACTCCCGAGATGAGAGGAAAGTTTTTGTCTACCATACCGTTAGGTCGATTTTCTATGCCTGAAGATATTGCTTCTGCTGCTCTCTTCCTTTGTTCTGACTCAGCTAGTATGATTACTGGAGCCAATTTGGAGGTTGATGGTGGAAGAACAATATAAATAATCAAATGTTGAATCTATCTAATGGTCCAAAAAATTCGATTACAGACATAGATGGTTTCCTAGTCGGGAATGCTCATGATGATCACATAAAGTCTGGAGCAACTGTCTTAACACGATCAACTGCTTTTAAGGCAAGTGTAAGTATTTTAGGGGGGGCACCGGGTACAAAGGAAACAGACTTACTATCACCAGATAAAATTGTTGAAAATATTGATGCAATTGTCCTTGCTGGTGGGTCTGCATTTGGTTTAGATGCGTCAAGTGGAGTAATGGATTGTCTAAAAAGCCAAAATCGCGGTTTTGATGCTGGTGCTATTAGAGTTCCTCTAGTACCAAGTGCAATTCTTTTTGACCTTAAAAATGGTGGGTTTAAAGACTGGAAAATAAACCCTTATGGTGATATTGGCAGAAATGCTTATTTAAATGTCTCAGATGATCTTGAACTTGGCTCTGTAGGGGCTGGGTGTGGAGCAACTACAAGCGTTGTAAAAGGCGGTTTAGGCACTAGTTCAATCTTTTTTGAGGATAGAATAAAAGTGGGTGCACTGGTAGCGGTTAATTCGGTTGGGTCACCCTGTTTTCCTGGTACAAACATTCTTTTTTCAGATTTTTATAGTAATGATAAAGACATGCATTTAAAAATACCCAAGAAGAGTTCATTAATTAACTCTACAAAGCTTCTTACGGGGGAAGCAACCACGTTAGGTATAGTTTGTACAAACTTAGATTTCAGTAAAAATGACCTGAACCGAATAGCAACATCCGCCCATACAGGAATAGCAAGAGCAATTGAACCTAGCCATACTCCCTTTGATGGGGATATTATTTTTGCAGCTACATCGGGAACACAGCCTTTTGTTAGTAAGGATACAGATCTTATGCTAGTGTGTCAGCTCTCTGCTTTATGTATCACTCAGGCGGTTGGCAATGCGATAAAAGCAGCATGCAAAAAAAAAGGAGACCAATTGTCTTGTTGGGCTGACATAAAAACCTAGATCATAAGAAATGGTTAAAAATATGAGAACTAAAGAAGCTTCATTTGTTTTTGCATGTATCGCAATCATAATTCTTGGCAGTCTTTTTCTGCTCCCCAAAGTTTTTAAAGAGTTCAAAGGCGAAGAAGTAATTAGAGTGAGAGTTACCCTTGAAAACAGATGTACAATAACTAATGATGCATTTGTAGTGCTAGATGAGAGCACTAAAATTAAGACACCTTTTTACGGCAAAATTGCCATTTTGCGTACTGAAAGAAATGCCCCTCTAAGGTTGTGGATGTCTCCAAATTTCCCACAATTCAGATATGATGGAGAGATACAAAGAGCTAAGAAAGAAATGGTTATGATTTCAGACTGCAACCGAAATCCAAGAATGGGCAGTGTGATGAAATCAATGAGAGAAGCATTTTCGTCTACGGAAAGTAAAAAAGACGAGTGACAATTTGCTAGCAAACTTTTTCTAATACATCTTTGAAATTCGAAATAGTTCTATCAGGATTCTTAAGCTTGTCTAAACCGAAAAGACCCAATCTAAAGGTCTTAAAATCGTTTCCCTCACCACATTCTAGTGGAACGCCGGCAGCTATTTGCATTCCATTTTCTGCAAAAATTTTTCCGTTTTGAAATGAGTCATTTTCTGTAAAACTTACTATCACACTGGTTGCCTTAAAAGCATCTGCAGCCACACTCTTGAAACCCTTGTCTTCTAATAAGGCTCTGATGGAGAGCCCAATATAATTCTGTTTATCTCTAGCATTTTCAAAACCAAACTCCTCAGTCTCTTTTACTGTCTCTTCAAATTTAACAAGCGAGTCAGTCGGCATTGTAGCATGGTACGCATGCCCATTATTTTCATATGCATTCATGATACCAAACCATTTCTTTAAATCGCAACTGAAGCTTGAGCTTTCGGTTTTATCCATCATGTTAATTGCATTTTGGCTGAGCATTACAACACCCGCACACGGAGATGAAGACCATCCTTTTTGTGGAGCAGTTAACAAAACGTCTACTTCAGTAGCTGTCATATCAACCCATGCGGCGCCTGAAGCAACGCAATCTAGAACAAAAATACCTCCATGAGAATGCACAGCGCTTGATATTGCTTTCAGGTATTCATCAGGTAGCATTATCCCTGATGAAGTTTCGACATGCGGCGCAAAAACGACAGCCGGCTTATTTTCATTTATATACAGTGTGATTTCATCTATAGATACTGGTTTATAAGGAGCTTGAAAGTTGTCAAATGTTGGGGAAGCGCTTAAAACCTTGACATCAGAAGTAATGTTTCCTTTGGAAAAAATCTGACTCCACCGAAAACTGAACCAACCGTTTCTTATTACTAAAACATTTTGGTCGTTAGCAAACTGTCGTGCAATAGCTTCCATTCCAAATGTACCTCCACCTGGAATTAGAGCAATTCCTTCTGAGCCATAAACTTTCTTTAGATTTTTAGAGAGACTTCTCATTATTGATTGAAAATTTTTGGACATATGATTCAAAGATCTATCTGTGAAAACCACCGAGTACTCGAATAAGCCGTCAGGATCTACATTCTGTAAAAGCGCCATATTTTATCTCTTTCTTATTTATCCTATATTAGATTTATATCAGAAAACTTTTATCTCAAGCAAATAAGAAAATTTTTAGTCTATTCACTCAACTAAGCTTATCAAAATCTCCATGTCTACCAAAACCTTTTTTAAAATTATTGGCACCATTTAATCCCTCTTCCGATAATGCTTTTTTCCCATTAAACCATTCCTTTCTCAATGCCTCGGCCATTGAAAGACCTTCTTGATCATACACAGACCTCCTATCTGCCTGAACACATATTTGAGGAAATTTCGCAATTTGATCGGCTAATTCCTCAGCTTTTTGTCTAGACTGGCCATTTTCTGAAATGTACTCACATAGACCTAGAGCCAAGCACTCATCCGCTTTTACTTGCCTTCCTGTCAATATAATTTCCAAAGCACGGCCTCGCCCGACGATTCTCGGCAGCCTAATTGTGCCTCCATCTATTAAAGGGATCCCCCACCTCCTACAATATACGCCAAGATAAGAGGAGACCTCCATAACTCTGAAATCACACCACAGAGCTAACTCCATCCCACCCGCTACAGCTGGTCCGGCTATGGCTCCAATCACTGGCTTTTTGAGGTTTAGCCGACTCGGGCCCATAGGTCCTCTAGGCATCAAATTGTTGTCTTTTAAAACCTTATCATTTAAGTTAATATCTAAGTCCCTCAGTGGATCATCCGTATCTAGCGTAGAGGCGAACTTTAAATCCCACCCCGCGCAAAAGGCTCCTCCTTCCCCCCAAAAAACTGCAACTTTTCCTTCATTATTTTCATTAAATTCTAAAAAAGCATCTGTTAATTCATCAGCGCTAGCTGGATCCATTGCGTTTCTGGTCTCAGGACGAGAATGAATGATTGTCCACACTCCTTTGCTTTTTTCTACTCTTACTGACATATATTTTTCCTTTTTTTACTGAAGTGAATTAAAATATCGCACAATAAGTAACAGTTTTTAAAAGAATTAAGTTCATGCTACTTTAACGGGAATTTCATTTACATGACTTTATATGAATAAAATATAATCTAATACATTGTATAACAAAGTGTCATTATACATTATTTTCACCCAAAGATATGACAAAAATGGTAGATGCGATTGATGAATCTGCTGCTATCTGGAAAAAAACATGGCTGTCCTGAAATTTCAATTTAGCAACTATTAAGTTCAGCAATGGGACAGATGTCGTTTACCGTTGCATTTGAAAATGCTTGCGATTTTGGGGCTTGTATTGATAGAGTGGTCAGCGATCCAGACTTTATAGCTTGGCAAGGAAAATATTTCGGGATATCTCATTGGGTTGCAAATACATATGCAAGACTTTGTAACCAGTTCTAATTTAATCAAATTATATTTTAATGGTTATATGTCCCGTTTGTGCCTACAAAATATCAAGTTGATATCTGCGCTTCAAAGCACTTGGCATAAGTAACTATCTGATTTTATGGCATCTTGCGTAACGAGCTTAGAACTTTGAAAAATGAAAAGACTGCAAGTTACCGATTTTATTTTTACCTTACAACAATAAAATTATTTGGCTCATTCGCAACCCAAGCTTAATCATCTGTGAAAACCTCTAGAATAGTGATATTTGAATGCTTCTTTATTATTGAATAAAAGTTTCTCTTGAAACTTGAAACCTAATTTTTCAAGAATTCTTATAGGACCATAATTCTTCTCTGCAGTTAGTCCATCTACTTTTTCTAAACCAAAATTTTGAAAAACATAATTTAGCACTGTTTTTGCAGCCTCAAACCCAAACCCTTTGCCCCAACTGGTCTTCGAATAGCGATAACCAAAATCAATCCCATAATTTTCATTAAAAAGCCATTCATACCAATAAGAGTTCTTTTTTCTTTTAACCAAACTGCTTATCTCCCAGAGCCGATTTTCTAATATTGTCGAATATTCAACTCTAAATAATTCTTCGCTTCTTCAAAGGAAAGCACTTTTCCATCAATAAAGCGTCTGACTTCAGCATCACTCTCTATTTTAGCCCAATCTGGAATATCACTATCTTAAGAGTTCGGTGATTAGTCGACTAGTTTGGAGTAACTTAAAAAAACAACTCATATCGCATTAACTATGTCTTGTCTCTAAGGCAATGCCTCAAATTAGACTTTAGAAGTAAGTAACAAAGAAAATATCTAATTTGAAAAACAAAATCAGTTTTAGTGCAGAGTGCGATAATAAGTCTCAATGATTTCTTAGTTAGGGAACTATTTAATACATAGTAGGTAACTCCTACTGTCATCGGAAGGGTTTGTTGGTTAGTGACACTTCCAGCCATTGCCAACAAACCTTTACTTTACCGTGCTGTTTATTTGTTAAAATGAATAATCTTTATTACTCTTATAATAATGTGAAATAATCTAATTCACTAAATATACAGAAAGCCTTAAAATGAACCATTTTATTTTCACTCACATGTTCATTCAGAGAAAACAAAAAAATCATTTTTCGAAGAATATAAGGATCTTATCGCTTGAGAGTGGTTTGCGTCTGTTGAAACAGAGAAAGTATAATGCGTCCTGCACTAGTTAGGAGATCAGGCTTTTTGTTTTGTCATTGGAACGCTGAGAGTGAAAATCAGATCTACAAAAAACTTGGAGCTTTAGGAGCCGATAAATTACTTCTTACTACAGCACAAGAGATGATAGTTTAAAAAAACGGTGGAGGAGCCAGACAAAAAACTCTACAATGCAAATGGTAATACAAAAATTAGTTAACTTTCATGCATTGGAAGGCATTTATAATCACTCTTTTGTTATTACTTAAGGGTTTCTGATCTGTAACAATTTTTGCACTGTTTGAGTAAAAGCTATCTACTTCGCTAATTTTATTTTTTCCTTTAAATGAGACTAATTTATCTTCACAATCATCTTTTGACTCAAAGTTGTCTGAAAGATTTAATTCAGTTTTTACAAATTTATTTCCCAAATTCAATCCAGAGAATACAATTTCTCCTTCGGGCAGCGCAACAATAATCTGATAGAATACGATTATCCATTTCATTTTTTTATTATTTCTTTTTGATTTTTGAAAGAACATTTTCAAGCTTGGGCATAGCAATTAATTCATCTTGATCATCTCCTGATGAATGGACAACTATACATATACACTTCTTATCACTACGATTGAAGGGTGTATGAGGCACATTACCCGGAATAAAAATTTGTCCTCCCTTTTTCACTACGGTTTCGTTTTCTAAATTTTCTCCGTGAAAGACTGAGCACTCGCCCTCAAGTAAATAGGCACTTGTTTCAATATCCTTATGCACGCGAGGTACTGGATGCACTCCTGAAGGCAGAGGTAAGATATTCATGCAAATTTTTTCTGATCCAGCAGTTTTTCTTGACGCACCTGATCCGTACGCCACGCCTTGTGCTCCAACATAAGTTTTACCAGGTTTTATCAGTCTTACCTTATCATCAATCATTTTTTCATCCTTTCATTTGCTCTTTTAATAGTATGCTAACCTATTTTATTTATTAGTTTTTCTTTACCAATCTTAATATTCGAGCGATTTCAAGTGCCATTTCTTTTTGTCCAAAAAAAGGAGCCTCTTCGCAGGCTTTTGCTAAAAGCTCAACATCTTTTGTAGCATTGTATTTTTTCCAAATTTCACTCATAAATTTTTCTTTATCTGCTTTCTCCATCTTCCATCCTCTCAAAAAAAATTTCCATCAATAAGATAATTGGCGTGGTCTCGATCTAGCCAGAAAGATATCCTAGATCATCAGAGATCAAACTAAAAAATGAAATGATAAAAAACTTTTCATCATTTCATTTTGCTTTTACAATTATCACCATACAGGTAATTAATTTGATAACTTTTTTTGATGGATCTTAAAAGAATTAGTACAAATGAAAAACCAATTCTTCTCTACTATACCGACTTAGATATAGAACATCATCACGGTCTTTACACTCCAGTCACTTTTTGCTCTTTTTTTCATTTACTTAATATATCAAAAAAGATCAGTAAATATAGAATGCGGATCTTCATTAGGATTCCAAGAATAATTGAATAAACTACTGATGGCCATTTATATATGTTTTCTACCATCGCATTTTTAGTGAACCTGAAACAACGCTTTGAAAATTTAAATGACTGCAAGCTATTGATTTCATTATTATTTTAAGAACACTCCTAAAACATGCATCATAAAGACTACTCTTAACCTCTAATGCATCATATGACGTAGAAAGTATTTTTTATTTGTAAGAATAGATCAAATCCTAACTTCAAAGCCCTCAAACTCAGGATGTCCTAGATAAATGCCCTTCGCACTTCCTGCATTTTGATGTGCTAATCTGAAAGACTCAGATTTTGTCCAATTTTCAAAATCTTTAGAACTTTTCCACACACTGTGAGAGGCATATAAAGTATATGTATCATTAGACTTTGATCGGAGAAGATTAAACTCTATAAATCCGTCGACTTTATCGAGATGGGATTCCCTGTTTTTCCAAATGCTCTCAAACTGCGCTTCTTTTCCTAATTTAATCTTAAAGCGATTCATAGCGATATACATTACAGAGTCTTTAAGATTGTTGGTTGTTTTTTAATAATTTCCTAATTGTTTTGTTCTGGATGAGGCACGTATAATACCCCGCTCCAAAACTTAATAAAACGACGAACACAATTGCTAAACCATGAATTAGATACCAGTCTGACATGTTATTTCCTCCTAAAATTTTTATATTGACAAATATGACAAAAATAGTCAAGTATGAATCATGACAATTTTCATCGGAAATAAGTATGTCTCAAAGATTTGCCCTTCAAGAATGGAAAAAGATAAATTGATAAAATTGATGCTTGAGTACGAGTTATTTGAGGAACAGATTTTTTTGAGCTCTGATAGTGCTTTATTTCAGAATTATTTAGAGTTTTTGTATTTATATGGGGAACAAAACAATGAAAACGAATTCGGAGGCGAAGACACAAATTAAAGGCGGCTCACCCGTAGCTATAATGTCAGATTTAAGCTGGGAAGAGCATTTGGTAATTTACTATTTTAGATGCTGCTTCGAAGGCTCTGATGCTCTCTTGGAGATTCATAAAGAATTTCGTTTTTATTTAGGTGCAGAAACAGCAAATAAAACTATTGGAGCACTCCAATTTCTTTTTACTAAATTGCAGAATGGTGGGAGACGACGTCTTGTTAGTCACGACTTGAATTGTAAATGTGTTGGCGCTGATGAGAATTGTTTTGCTCAATTGGTAACCAGATCAACTTACACAGATAAGAATGATGCAATTCTTATAGGCATCTTACTTACTGATGCTGACATTGCCCCAGAATTAGTTTATGCAGCCGAGGATTTTGCACAAGGAGTACAAGCTCTGTTAAAAATAATTTGTGATGTTACTAGAGATAGCAAAACTGAGAAAAAGGTTTTATATAACTAGGCATATTTGAAACGAGTTTTCGTGAATCTGTTAAGATAATGTGCATCAAATGTGCATTCGAAAAAAAACTAAAAAAATACTTAGTTATTGTTTTATATATATTTTTTTAAGAACTGTGCCTTGAAAAAATCAACGCTTTGAAAACTGAAACAACTGTAACATACTGATTTAATTTATCTTTTAAGAACACTTTAAAAACGTGCATCAAACGTGCACCATGCTATTTTATCGTTTCTATAAGAGATTTCATTTTCTCTAAATCCATCTTAGGTGTACTTATTTCAATAGCCATTGTTATCATAAAATCGTCTGCCCCAGCTTGTGACAATGTTTCAATAATTGCATTCTCACTTTCGGCAAACCAGTGACAGAAAAAGAAATCTGCTTTACCAATAAATAGCTGGTACAATTTAGCATCATCTCTTTTGGGAACATTTTCAAACCACTCAACATTTCTTTTTCTATGTTTAACAAATTTCATATATTCTTTTTTTGCTTTGTCGGAATTGAACGTATGTGTGGCGATAAAGTGCTTTAGTTTTATTTTAGCTGTATTCATCATCAATAGTTTCCTAATGTTTCTTCATCTTCAATAAATCTTCTATTTTCAGTTTCTCTCCAGATTTTACCATCTCTTAAAAACATGCTTACTGTTTTTATTACTCGCTTACCATCTCCATAACTCCCAAGTTCTTTCCAAAGAATTATATCTTGATCTTCATGGATGAGTTTATGATCTTCAATTCGATACTTATCCCTCTCAAATTCCTGTTCCCACTCCTCAATAACCTCTTCTCCTACTGCCATTCTTGTTTCAGTAACAAACATATAGTCTTCATGTGCATTTTCAGTTCCAATTTTTATTGCGGTTTCTCTTGATGTATTGATAGATTCAATAACTTGTTTTACTAACTCCCATGTCATTGCCATTTTATAAAGCTCTTTTTTTTGTAATTAGTGTTAAAACATTACTAGCCACTTCACTCAATATATCCCCTGTTGTAATTCGATGGATAAGTCTTTCTAACCCACTCACAAATTTTTGGATGATTGTCTACATTTTTGAAGATTTTCGTTATTTTTGGATAATTCACAAAATACGGCTGAGGTATTCCTGCAACCAAGTCTGAGGCAAGCCAAACAATACCTCTCCATATAGCAATATCCGCAATAGTCATTTCTTTTCCCACTATCCAAGTTTGATTTGCAGAAATATTATCCTCTAACATATCCAGTTTTCTTTTTAATTCTCCTTCAGCTAACATCCTACGATGCTGAATTTTTTCATCTTCTGTTAACGGACTGTTTGATGGTATGTAAACCAAGTTAGTTAAATCAGTAACGAAATCGATGAATTGATCAATTAAAGCACAGCTAATACTATCCTCTGATGGGTATAACCCAGATACTTTTCCGCAAAATCTTGCTATTGCTCCAGTTTGAGCAATCGGCACACCATCTGCAACTAGGCACGGTATTTGATGAAAAGGCAGCTTTGTACCATCTTTTAAAAAACCGGTTTCTTTAGCAGAACGAAACTCCTCGAGTGTAATTCGTTTATCATTGAAACTGATATCACCGATAAACAATGGGATTCTTGCTAATTCAATTCTCCAAAAAGGATTATCTTAATATATTAGAGTTACATTCATTTCATACTTCAACGTTTAGTGCTAAATACGAACCTAGACAACTTTACCTTAAAATCATTAAGTGACAAACTTAAATAAAAAAGGAATGAGTAATGCAGTCGAAATTAGCACAAATACACTGATTACACAGTATTCGAAGCATTTATGGAGTGATGAACAAGAACACACTCATAAACGCATTAAATCGCTTCATGATAGTGGAAAAGGGTATAGAACGATTGCTAAGTTATTGAATGCAGAAGGTTCTCGAACAGCGAAAAATAAAGAGTGGAAGAACTCAAATGTCTATGCTGTTCTTAAACGATATACAGAAAGACAAGCACGACTAGAACGACAGTCTTACACTTCTGAAATAAAGTTCAGTAAGATGAAGGCAGAGTGGCTTAAAGATTAGAATGCAAAAATATCGAGAGTAATATTTTCTCTTTTTAACTTAATTTTTTTGACACCAAAATTGGTACATTCCAAAAAATGTATCTGGGAACTCTTTCTCTAATTTGTCCCAATTTTTTAGTGCGAACCAATCATCATTCTTTGGGAATAATTTTTTAAAGTTAGATCGGGTTTTTTTATTTCTTACCTGAATGCCAAGAAAATCTAAATTAAGAGTTCTTAAAATTTCCTCAATTTCTAATAAATCAAATTGCTTCTCATAAGAATTAAGTATTAAATCTCGCACTCCAGATTTTGAAAAAAAATCGCTCGATTTTGTGAATCTATAATTTTTTCCACTATCTATTATTTTCTGCCGTTCATACAAAACTTTATCTTGGGATGTTTCACTGAGATCCCACTTTAGTGTCTCGCGAAAATTAATAATGTCTTTTCTTGCGTGCCTACTATATAGCCCGACTCTCATCACACCATTTTTTTTAAGACATCTTTTTAAACTATGCCATGCTTGAAGATGGTTTTTTATATGGTGCAAAACCCCCATGCATTCGACATAGTCGAAAGTTTTCCTAATCTCCTTAAGTTGTAAAATGTCCCCATGATAAAGTGATATGTTTTTTATATTAGCTTCCTGAATTTTTCTTTTAGCATATGCAAGGCTTGTTAGACTCAAATCAATGGCTGTGATTTTTGAATCAGGGAAGCCATTTGCAACCTTGAAAATATTTAAACCAGTACCACAGCCTGCAATAAGAATACTTTTTTTACTGTTATTAAAGTTCACGAACTTGGCAGGGTTTAATTCCTGTGCAAGTAAAGTGTCATTGAAGCTTTTTGACGATATTTTTCTAACATGATTATGCCATCTAGGATAGGGATTTTCTTCGTATTGGTGTTTTGCAATTATCGAGGCATTTTCAATATGTCCAAATGGTTTGATATGTTTACGGATCCTTCTTTCCTCTTGGGGTGCGTCTAAAAATATTGATTTTATTTGTTTTAGTTTCTGAAGATTATTTAATATTTTTGTTAGCTCTGCTTGTTCAAGGTTTTGGTAGCAGAGGAAAATCAAAAGATGGAAAATGTAACTATCGTCATCAGCTAATTGATCTGTAAGAAAGGTTTTTATTTTTGAAAGCTCCTTTTCTTCATATCTGTCGTAATTAAACAAATATTCAGTTAGGAAGTTATTAATTGCTAGACTTTCTAGAAACGGAGTTAGAACCTTAATATTTTCTATTTTATTTCTATTAATAAGAATTGATCTTCTTATTAATTTTAATAGTTTTTCTACCTGCAAATATGGGTAGGGAGCTAGTATTAAAATTTCTTTGAAAAGTGGAAGCTCTGCGATTTCAATGAGGGTTTTTTCTGACAAATTTGTGTCTTCCTTTAAATTTTTTATAAATCTTTCAGTTAATAAAGGATTGAGGTAATTTTGCCTTATACCCCTTGCGCTTTGTTCCCAAAAACTAGTTTTTAACAGTTGAAATAATATTGCTGTATCAGTTTTGGAATATTCAAATAATTTGATTGAAGAATAGAAATCTGCGGCAAACGCATAAAAATCGCTCTTATCATCATTATCCATGTTTTGAAACGCTCTATGGATATAAGTAACTGTCATTCGTAGTGCTGTCTGACAATTTTCTTGCTTGGTAATTTCTAGATTTGCTTTTGCTAATGCAAAAAGTTTTTTATGAGTCTGGTGAACTTTGTTGGATAAATTTAAAAAGTGGATTGCATTTTTATAATCCTTTAACTTTAAGTATAGAGTTGATAGTTGATCTAATAGACTACTCTCAAAAGGAAACCTTTCAAGTGCGCCCTTTAATAGTTTTTCTATAGCTGCGAATTTGCCAAGCCTAAAATATGCTTTAGCGAGATTTTTATAAACTGGAAAAAAATCTTGTCGCAGTTCCAATGACTTTTCGAGATATGTGATAGACTCCTCTACTTTGCCAATTTGAAATAAAGAATTCCCTAAAATATTATACGCAATGGAGCTATTTGTATTTTCTGCGAGAGATCTAGACTTTTGAATTATAATTTTGTATTTTTTATGTTTCAATAGTTTTGGTAATGCCTTTATGAACTCTTTCAATGCATATTCGTCAGTTTTATTTTTATCCATTTTTTCCAATTTTTAATACTGACACCAAACTACAAAATTATAAATTTTATCATAACAAAGTTCCTAAGATATGAAAGCATGACAAATACTTTTGATGATTATCAGCCAGCATGGAAAAGCGTGAAAATAAGACGTACAGCATAAAGAGCGATTCAAACTTATTCAGTCACGGTAGAGTAGCTGAGAATTGCTTGTTTTTTGGTGAAGAATTTAAACAATATCTTACATTTTCAGTCGAAATTAGCACAAATACACTGATTACACAGTATTCGAAGCATTTATGGAGTGATGAACAAGAACACGCTCAAAAACTATTAAATCACTTCATGATAGTGGAAAAGGTTATAGAACGATTGCTAAGTTATTGAATGCAGAAGGTTCTCGAACTGCGAAAAATAATGAATGGAAGAACTCAAATGTTCATTCAGTTCTTAAACGATATGCAGAACGACAAGCACGACTAGAACGACAATCTTACACTTCTGAAATGAAGTTCAGTAAGATAAAGTTAGAGTGGTTGAAGGATTAAACTTTTCTACTAATGAATAGAAGCATAGTGAAGATAGCATTCATCTTGCTGTCTGTAATCGCAAGTGCATCAGCTATCTCATCAAGCTTCTGTTCTACCTCTACTGTAGATTTTGCATTCACAAGCTTCTGACGAACTTCTTTAGACTTTCTCAATGCAAAGCTTAAAGCGATAGCTGGTGCTATCGCTCTCTTGAGATTAATTTCATTCAGCTGTTCAAGTTCATCATCATCATCTGGTAAATCAATGTCTATTTGTTCTGACGTAAAACTAGAAAAGCTTTGCATCGACATAGTGTTTTTATTGGTATTTCTCGTTGTTGATTTTTAGAAAACACGATTTTACACTCTTAAACGTGCTTTTACGCTTCTTTAACGCTTAGCCATGTGCTGTTGCGACTCTGCTTATACTTCGCATCAAGATTAGCTACTTCTGCTATTGTCCCTCGTCTAATGATGTCAGATATAGATACCATTTCTAAGTTAGCATACTTAACAAGCTTATTCTTGAAAGGTGTTGGACATTTAAATGCTACTAGTTCGTTTTTAATTTGTGATTTCATTTGGCTGATACTCTTTAGTTGTATTAAAAGGTTCTACAAGTGTTAACAAAGTATTAACGGTACTATTTATGTCACTAACGTCTTCATACTCTCTCTGAAGTCTTTTGCTGAATAACCTATCCTTTTTTTGAATGTATCTTAATCTTCTTCTAAGTATTGTTTGTTCTAATTGTTCGTTTAAAGTCATCTTAATTTCTCCTTACACTCTTCTTCCTTTCAGTCAGAAGTCTCGCTACGCTCGATGACTTCAGTGACTACGTGACTACAATAATCTTGAGGTAGTGATAGTGCAGACACACTTAACCTTAAGCAAAGGCAAAGTGTGTTTATCTTGAGTACAGTGACAGCAAGACACATGTTATCAGAGAAACTTTATATTCATAAAGTGCAGTGAGAAGCCCGATATCCGCATTACTTTCTCTACTTAAGCTTCGGTAGCGATATGAAGCAGATAACATTACATTCATATCACTTGAGAGTAATTATTCTCTCGTCCTGTGCAGTAATATTTTTATACCCATTCTGACTTTGGTATCTCATTATAAAATTCCATGTGATGTTTGCTCATCTCAGGTTTGCCGATGACACTTCAATCTCTTCAACATCAGTTTTCAGTTTAGTGTTTGATACAACTTGAAGTCACTACTCAATAAGAGGTTTAAACGTTTATCGTTATTAAAGTTATTTATAATTTGTAAAACTTTGACTGAATTGATTGAACTGATGAAATACGTTGATTAGGAGTTCGATGGTAATTAGTCAACGGTTTTCGAGTGTTTCAATTAGCATCATTAGTCTTTCTTCGACAGCTGATTCATCAAATCTTTCTTTAATACATCCATCATCTTCGAGCCATGATAATTTGTAATTATTAAATATTTCACTCTTGGGCTTTAATTCTAGAGATTTATCAAAAACGCCAATTGTTATTGCTATCATTCCAGGAAAAGATTCTGCTTTTCCATATATCCTACAACCACATGTCGAACAAAAGTGGCTCTTAACTGGCATTCCACTTCCACCGGTATACTCATAAACACTCACCTCACCCTGTATTTCAACTTCATCTTCCCCAAACATTGCAGCCACAGCCACAACACCTAAAAGCTTACGACATCTTGCACAGTTACATCTATTAACAAGCATAGGTTCCAAGTCAGTTTTAATCGTAACTTTGCCACAGTGACATCCACCAGTATGCTTACTCATTTTCAAAGTCCTTTCTTTTCCACTCAATATAATAGTACTAGGTTAAACTTTAGTTAAGGAAATACATAGTAAACCTTATAATATAAAAATCTTTAGCTGTTTCTATTTCCTACCATCTCACAACACATTTCTAAAGTCCAGTTTGAGACAATCACCAGCTGTTACATTAAGTTTAGTCATAATGAACAAATCTAATCACTCTCAAAATTGTTACATTTACTGACACATCTTGCAAATGTAACATGTTCCATTTAATATTAGATTTAAATGTAACGAATCATGAGAGAGAAATGAAAGTCGGATATAGAAGAGTAAGCACAACTGAACAGAACTTCGATAGACAAGAGTTAGGTAAAGTAGAGAAGATATTTGAAGAAAATTTTAGCGGAAAGAATGCAGATAGGGCTGCACTTAATGAGATGCTGTCTTTCGTTAGAGATGGAGATGAAGTGATAGTTTATAGCATCGATAGACTTGCTAGAGACTTGCGAGACTTAGAAACAATCGTGACTAAGATTAAAGAGAAAGGTGCAAGCATCTCATTCATCACAGAGAAGCTAAAGTTCGATGGCTCTAGCGATAATGCTTTAGACAAATTGTTACTTCAAATTCTTGGTGCGTTTGCTGAGTTCGAAAGAAAGATTATAAGAAGCAGACAAGCAGAAGGAATTGCCAGAGCTAGAGAACGTAATGCGTATAAAGGCAGACAAGCAACTATTGATAGAGCAGAGATTAACAAGCTCTACGCAGAACTAAAGTCTGTATCTAAAGTTGCTAAAGCGATGAACATATGCAGAAATAGTGTGTACAGAAATTTAGAGAAGGTAGCTTGATAAGAGGTTGAGATTTAATAAAGCCAATCAAAAAAAACTCATCCGATCTGAATTTTACCATCAAAATTAAATTGTTTTCTTTTCCAAATTTTTCTTCATAATAGTTCATATTTTGAACTAATAATAAAAGGAAAAAACAATGTACAGAGTCCACTTTATTTTTATCCCCAAAGATCGAGCCAAAATGGTAGATGCTATAGATGAGTCCGCTGCTATATGGAAAAAACATGGTTGTCATGAAGTATCAATTTGGCAATTAGCAGGAAGTGCTATGGGACAAATATCTTTCACCGTAGCTTTTGATAACGCCGGAGAATTCGGTAGTTGTTCAGATAAGGTAACCGCCGATCCCGATTTTTTAGCTTGGCAACAAAAATATGCTGACGTCGGAGAGTTTCAGGCAAATACTCATGCTAGGTTAATGAAAAAATTTTAAAGCAATAGCAATTCAAAAGGGGAGACAAATACTCTATGAAATAGGATCAAGAAAATCTTATAATATTTGTCTTCCTACTGTTCAGAAAAAAATAAAAAAAGGCATAAAGAATGGATAATGATGTTATTGGAATAAACATTACTATGCGTCCTATTAGTAGAGACAAGGCATGGATAGAATTTATCGAAAATCTAGTTTCGATAAATCGCGATAAAGGTTACGCTTTCCTGTACGAGTATTATGAATTGGACGGACTAATTCACTTGCATGAGCGTTTTGAAAATCTAGAAGCTTATAGAAAACACTTTGATTTTTTCTCTGCTGAAGTAGCAGATAAATTTTTAAGTATTTTTGAGTTGGTAACCCTAGATGTTTATGGTGAAGTAGATAAGGAAACTAAGTCAAATTTAGTAGAAATGAACGCCAACTTTTATTCAACAATCGCGCGATATAGACTGTAATAGGCATAGAATCTTAATTCTGTGAAGCCAGCAAAAAGTACAGTTTTTCCTAAGAGAGAAAAGGTATGCTTTAAGTACAGTATGTTTTTGGTGTTATTGTTTATAGAAATTAGAAGCTATCTACCCAAAGCATCAAAACAACATTCAACAATATTATGAAGCCGAAAAGATATGAGTAAACCCAGTACTTCTTGAAGATTAAATCTCCGTATTTCGTAAGATAAAAAATGATATCTCCTGACTTCATTCTCATTTATTAATCGCTATATTCTTTAACGCAGAAGCAACTGCTTTTTCATCAAGAGTGCCATCTCGTAAGTGAGTAATCATTTGAGCAGCCAACTCAATGTCTTTTGCTTTCTGAGTATCTTTCAAACTACCACCCTTTGTTAAGTCACCAACAATTTTCTTTGTGTTAACGTGTCCATAGTGCCACTCAATTTGTTGAACACTAGTACCCATATTCTTTGCTAGATTATATACTTCAACACCAGCCTCTAATCTCAAAGTAGCATATGTGTGTCTTAGACTATAAAGAGTTCTTACTTTACCTCTTTCATTCTCTAATTTTCCAATTTCTTTAAGAAAGTTCTTAAAACTTACAGATACGTCACAAACATTTTGAGTTTCTGGATTGTTTTCTTTAACTGCATAGAACACTAAATCACTATCTTTAGTGAAATCTGACATCTCTTTCCATTCATCAAGTAGAGAACCAATCCAAGTACTATGTGCAACAACATCTCTACCTCTTCTCACTTTACTAGTAGATTCATCAACGTTGATAATTATTGCATCTTGTTTCTTATCAAAACGTATATCTTTCCAACGAATCTGCTTTGCTTCACCTAATCTCATACCAGTAGAACCAAGAAACAGAATGAATGTTCGCATCATAAATCGTGATTTGTTTACAAACTCTCTATCGTATTTAACCTCAAATCTACCTTTACAATCTGCATAGTTCTTTAAATTTTGTCTGACAATTCGCCAATCTTTTTCATCAAAATGAGGACGTCTATTTTTCTTATTAACGTCAACTGACTCAAAAGCATGTTTAGCAGATGTCTTTAATACTTTCGAAGTAAGCCCTACCCTACTATCGTAACACCATGCAAAGAATTGATTGATGACACTGGCTTCTGCTCGAGCAGTGCCATAACTGAATCTAACTTTAATATTTCTACTAGTTTGTGTCTTTGCATTAACTCTATTCTTATTAGAAGCCATCAGTTCTTTGCCAGCACCTTTGATATAATAATCTCTTCTGTAGTCCCAGTAGCCTTCAAGTTCTGCTTCTGTTATTTCTGATACTTTCATGTCACCGAAGTAACCATGCATATATCTGTACCAAGTATTCTTTACGTATCTAAATCTTTGGGAGTTATCTATGTAATACTTCTTTTCAGAAATGTGCTTTAGATAATTCTGAATAGCGGTACGAACATACGTTACATTTACTTCTAATTTGTTTTTAAATTTGTACGTATTATCAATGTAATCTTGTTCAGCCTTACGTTTTGCTAGTTCGAAGTTAGTTTCTTTAGTACTTCTTCTTATATAGCCTTTCATACCTACTATCTTTGCTCTGTAATGCCATATATCTTTTGAGTCAGCATTCGCATTCTCAAGACGCTTGTAGAGAAAGAGATTACCCCCAAACCCTTCTATCTCTGTCTTTTCTAAATATTGATTAGTGTTTTCTACCATAGCATTTTTTGTGAATCTGAAACGACTCTGTGACTCTTTTGTGACTCATCGTAGCAAACGCCTTCAATAAAATAAAGCGATTATCAAAAATGTGTCTCAAATGTGCCTCGTAAAAAAAAGCACTTAAAAACGACTAAGTTCTTGTTTTATAACGATTTTATTAAAAACTGTAGCGTGAAAAAATCAGCGCTTTGAAAATTGAAAAGATCTTCGTGCCTTTGGCTTCCCGTATTTTTTTCGTTCAACAACCCTACTGTCTCTTGAGAGAAAGCCGGCTGCTTTTAACGCTCCGCGTAACTCACTATCAAAAATCGTTAGAGCCTTTGAAAGCCCGTGTCTTACGGCGCCTGCTTGACCAGAAAGACCTCCACCTTTTACCGTGGCAATAACATCAAATTGATTTTCTGAGCTAGTTACCGAAAATGCCTGTTGAATTATCATTTGCAAAGTTGGACGGGCAAAATATTTCTCCACTGGCTTTTTATTCACAGTTATTTGTCCATTACCCTTCTTTATCCATACTCTAGCGACAGCGTCTTTTCTTTTTCCTGTAGAGTAAGCTCTTCCCAAGCTATCAAGTTTTGGCTTATCATCAACTTCGTTGGATTGCGTACTCACCACTTCCTGCGCTTCAGCCATTATCTAACTCTCCTAGTATTTTTTTCGTTTACGTCTTTAATATCCAATATTTCCGGACTTTGCCCTTGATGTGGGTGATTTGTACCTTTATAAATTCTTAGATTTGTCATTTGCTTTCGTGATAAAGGGCCTCCTGGCAACATGCGTTTTACAGCTTTTTCAATAACTCTTTCGGGGAATTGCCCTTCCAACATGTCACTAGCTACTCGAGACTTTATCCCTCCTGGATAGCCGGTATGCCAGTAATAAGTTTTAGTATCTCTTTTGTTCCCTGTTAGATGTACCTTTTCAGCATTTATTACAATCACGTTATCGCCCATATCCATATGTGGGGTAAATGTTGGTTTATCTTTACCTCTGAGAATAGTTGCTATTCTTGCTGCTAGCCTACCCAAAACGACGCCTTCAGCGTCTAACAAGATCCACTTTTTCTCAATCTCAGAGGGCTTTATTGAAAAAGTCTTCATAAAAAAATCCTAAAAACGTATAACCTTTTAACCGATTAAATTCCTAGGTCAATAGCAAAGTTTGTGTTTCCCGATATTTTTGAAAAATTCACTTTTTTTCAGGTCTAGCATAAGTCATCATCGCCTGAGCAACTTTATTTTCAATGTTTTCAGAAAATATTGTTACTTCACCAACAACCAACTTCTGCCCAAATTTCAATATTGAAGATTTTGCAAACAAATCGCTCTTACTGGGTCTCTTGAAAAAGTTTATTGAACAGTTGACCGTTACGGACATTGGATCAGGGTCCTTAAATAGAATTGCAGCGTAAAATGCGCAGTCTGCTATTTCAAATATAACAGGTCCAGAAACAGTATTTCCTGGCCTTAAATCTTCTGGAGACGGACTCAATTTTACAAGTGAAGTTCCATCTCCAATCTCTAAAAATTTAAATCTTGAGGATTTCTGAAAAAAAACCTTTTCGAAATAAGTTTTTAAATCTTCTACATTTTTCATTTTATTTCACATCATTTTCAATTAAAGGTATAGTATTATAAAAATATATGAACCCATCTAATACCGAAAGAGTAAAAATGGAAAACATTTTATTAAGATCAGATCAAAAAGAAATTGCTATTTTAACCTTGAACTCACCTAAAAATCTGAATGCACTTTCAGAGGCAATGCTAGATGCTCTAAAAATAAACTTAGAGGAAATTCAACAATCTAAAAAAATTAAAGCAGTTATAATTAGAGCAGCAGGAGAAGCTTTCTGTCCTGGTCATGATCTTCGCGAAATGCAGGCGAAAAGAGATCTAGAAAATGATGGGGGAAAAGCTTACTTTGAGGACTTATTGTCAAGATGCACGCATGTAATGAAGCTTATTCGTGAACTACCACAACCTGTTATTGCAGAAATTCAGGGTGTTGCTGCAGCAGCAGGCTGTCAATTGGTAGCAACCTGTGATATTGCTGTTGCCTCTGAAGAGGCATCGTTTGGAGTTAATGGAGTAAATATAGGTCTTTTTTGTTCAACACCGATGGTAGCACTAAGCAGAAACATCACTAGAAAAAAAGCATTTGAGCTGCTTACTACAGGAGACTTTTTGGATCCATTCCAAGCCGAAGAACTAGGGTTAATCAATAAGGTAGCCCTCAGTAAAGACCTTAGCATGTGTTCCTTGGATATTGCAGAAAAGATTGCATCTAAGCTTTCTTTAGCAGTTAAGATTGGAAAGAAGGCATTTTATAAACAAGCTGAAATGGAGATTGATGATGCCTACTCTTATGCATCAAAAGTAATGGTTGAGAATATACTTTACAAAGAGACCAATCAAGGAATGGACAATTTCTTAAATAAAAAAAAATGATAAAGTCTATTGCTAGATAGGAATCGAAATTAAATTTTCTGGCTTACTGGGTAGTAAGTTTTAAAAAATAAGTTGATAAATGCAAGTATAAACAGAATTGCTGTAAATTGATGTAAGCTAGCAAGTGGAAGGGGGGCGCTATATAAAACTGTTACAACACCTATAAACATTTGTACGAACACAATGATCATCAAATAATTTGTGGCTATCCTTATTTTTGAGTAAGGACTTCTTCTGTTTATCCACCAGACGATACATACTATAACGAAAAGTATATAGGCGGTTAATCTATGATTAAATTGAACTAAGCCTGGGTTTTCAAAGAAATTTGTTATGAAGGGTTTATAATCTAGTAAGTCATCAGGTATCCAATTTCCATTCATTAAGGGCCAATCATTGTATCCTCTGCCCGCGTCTATGCCCGCCACTAATGCCCCTAAAGCAAGTTGCAAATAACACAAAACGCCTAACGCGAACAAAATATTCACGGAATGTTTACTCCTATATCTTTGTGATTCAAATAAAGCTGCTGAGTTTTCAGAGTGAAACAAAATAGCCCAAAATATCAGTGCAAGGATTATAAACGCCATAGTTAAATGAATAGCTAGTCGATAAGAGAAGACGTCTACAACCTGTCCATCCAAACCAGAAGATACCATCCACCAACCCAAAAATGCTTGCAAAGCACCAAGTAACCCGATAGCCAAAAAATATAAAGTCCATCTCTCAGGAATTTGGTTTCTTATCCATAAGGTCAGAAAGCCAACCATCCAAACGATCCCAATAAACCTCGCTAACTGTCTATGTCCCCACTCCCACCAATAGATAAATTTGAACTCTTGCATTGTTATAGCAAAATTAACTAATTCAAATTCTGGAATATTTTTGTACTTATCAAATTCGTTAAGCCATCCTTCAGCATTAAGAGGAGGGATCATTCCCGTTATAGGTTTCCACTCCACAATAGATAGACCGGAGTCTGTTAAACGCGTCCAACCTCCTACGAGTATTAAACTTATTAGAGAAACCAATAATGTCCAAAGCCAAATACTTAGCCAAGATTTTTTCTCATCCCGAAAGTTGTCTAATGGAACAGGCTTCGTTTTTTTTGAGCTATCGTCAACCTCTTCAAATAATTTTCTATTTTTAGTCATAAATTTAATTTTTACACTTGTGCTAAGTATAAATTAGAGCAAAAACACGGAAAAGAAAATAACACAATGAGAACTAATTTTTTTTTACAAGAGACCTTAACACGCCATGGAAAATCTTTACGTCTTCTTTGCTCATTTCAAGACCATATATTAACTTTCTCAACCTAGTTTTCATCCGTTTCTTTTTACCTTCAGGATAAAAAAATTTTTTCTTGTCTAGTTCGTTTTCTAATCTCGTTACTAAAGCTTGCATTTCCTCATAATTAGGTTTCGTTACTGATACATTGGTCTGAGAACATTCTTTATTTTGTTTGGAAGTACAAACATTGAGTTGATAAGATATCAAGAGAACACTCTGAGCAAGATTTAAGGAGCTAAATACAGGATTTGATGGTACTCTGATGAGTTTTTTAGCCAAAAATAAATCTTCGTTAGATAAACCTGCTCTTTCACCACCAAACAAAATTCCCACTTTAAATCCATTAGCACAGCTTTGAACGATAGTATCACATCCCGTTATTGGGTCCACGACATCTTTATATTTATATCTTTCACGAGCACTGGTTGCTAAAACTTCGTTTAAATCCTTGCAAGAATCCGCTAAATTTTCAAAAACTTTAGCTTGGTCTAGAACTTTACCTGCACCAGCGGCCATAGCTAATGCTCTATCAGAAAGATGATTTTCTCTAGGACTAACTAGTCTCAAATTCAAGAAGCCAAAATTCAACATCGCCCTCGCAGCCGCACCAATATTTTCAGCCATTTGAGGATTAACCAGTATGAATACTGGGTTCAGCTTTTGCGTTGATCTCTCCACATTTAACCCTAACGAATTTTTCTTGGACATAGAAGAAAAAACAGTTGAACACCGATCGAGATTCCCATAAACCTTTACTACTGATTATTTTAAATTTTTTCAATTAAAAGAGTAAATCAATGTCTAAAATCAAAGTAGAAAATACCGTTGTTGAAATGGATGGCGACGAAATGACCAGAATTATCTGGGATTTTATAAAAAATAAATTAATAACTCCCTACTTAGACATTCCCTTAGAATATTATGACCTTGGTATAGAGGAAAGAGATCGAACAGATGATAATGTTACTATTCAAGCAGCCAATGCAACACTTAAACACGGGGTCGCTGTAAAATGTGCAACCATTACCCCAGATGAAGCGAGAGTTGAAGAATTTAATTTAAAGAAAATGTGGAAATCGCCTAATGGAACAATCAGAAATATTTTAGGGGGTGTGGTCTTCAGAGCACCAATAATCTGTAACAACGTACCCCGACTAGTTCCTGGTTGGACTAAGCCAATTATTGTTGGCAGACACGCTTACGGTGATCAGTACAGAGCCACTGATTTTAAATTTCCTGGGAAAGGAAAATTAATTATGAAGTTTGTTGGTGAAGATGGAAAAGAAATTGAGCACGAAGTATTTGCTGCACCGTCATCTGGAATAGCGATGGGAATGTATAACTTGGACCAGTCCATTATTGATTTTGCTAGAGCTTCAATGAACTATGGCCTGAAAATGAGTTGGGACGTTTATCTCTCAACAAAAAATACAATTATGAAAACTTACGATGGAAGATTTAAAGATCTCTTTCAGGAAATTTACGAGAAAGAATTCGAGGCTCAATTCAAAAAAGCCGGGATAATTTATGAGCATAGATTAATTGATGATATGGTTGCCTGCGCTCTGAAATGGTCAGGAGGTTTTGTATGGGCTTGCAAAAACTATGATGGAGATGTGCAGTCTGATACCGTTGCACAGGGTTTCGGATCTCTTGGTCTTATGACAAGCCAATTAATGACACCTGATGGAAAAATAGTAGAGGCAGAGGCGGCTCATGGAACTGTTACAAGACACTTTAGGGCTTATCAAAGGGGAGAAGCAACATCAACAAACTCTATAGCTTCTATATACGCTTGGACCGGCGGTCTTAAACACAGAGCGAAGCTTGACGAAAACTCACAATTAGCTACTTTTGCAGAAGCTCTAGAGGAGGTAGTGATTGAGACAGTCGAAAAGGGTGATATGACTAAAGATCTTGCTATCCTTGTTGGTGAAGATCAAAAATGGTTGTCAACACAAGGATTCCTTGAAAAGGTTAACTCAAATTTAGAAAATAAATTATCTGATATAAACATCTAATCACCAGATAGAGTACCAGTTAAATATGATTTCAAGTGCAACAAAGCTTGATCAGCCCGGTCAGGAAGATTACCTCCGCCTTGAGCAAAATCAGGTCTGCCTCCGCCACCCTTGCCTCCTGTTTTTGAGGATAGAATTTTAACAAGATCAACCGCTGAGACCCTCTCAACTAGAGTATCAGAAATACCTACTGCTATCTGTACTTTTGAGCCAACTTTTGACAAAAGCACAGCTATTACATTTTTATTTTGTTTCTTAATATTATCTACAAACATCCTTAAATCCTTGCTAGGTATGTCTTTAACAACCTTTCCTGAAAAAATTATATTTTTTCCTATCTTTTCAAGGTTTTGACTTTCTCGTTCCCCCTCGCCACTAATCAAAGCTCTATTTAGCTCGGTATTTTTTTGCTCCAGCCTTTTTTTCTCCTCCAAGAGACTATTAACTCTTTCAACTAAATTTTCTGTACTTACATTTAAAAGAGACGAAACACTGTTATTCACAACTTGAATGTTTTTGATAAAGTCGACGACTTTTTTTCCTGTAACCGCTTCCAGCCTACGTACTCCAGATGACGAAGCACTCTCTCCTATAATTTTCAAAAATCCAATATCACCGGTTGAATTAACATGCGTACCACCACACAATTCTATTGAGAAATGATCTTCATCTTCTGGCGACATTTTGACAACTCTTACATCGTCACCATACTTTTCACCAAACAAAGCCCTTGCTCCTTGTTGTTTTGCACTCTCTAATTGCATTATCTCAGTAATAACTGGAGTATTTTCCCTAATGTGCTTATTAACCAACTGCTCGACAAGAAAAATCTGTTCCTCTGTTACAGGTTTATCATGACTAAAGTCAAACCTAAGCCGATCAGCGTTATTAAGCGAGCCTCTCTGAGCAACATGCTCTCCTACTATTCTTCTAAGGGCTTCATGAACCAAGTGGGTTCCAGAGTGATTTCTTTTAATATCAAGCCTGAGATCTCTATTTATAAGCTGTTCTAAATTATTTCCTACTTCAAAATAACCTTTTTGTACCTTAACAAGGTGTACAAAAATTTGCCCTACCCTCTTTGTATCTGTCACTTTACCTAATCCGCTAATACCTCGTATTTGTCCTTGATCTCCTACCTGCCCCCCAGACTCCCCATAAAAGCAAGTCTGGTTCATAACTATCACGCCAACTTCATCTTGAGATAATTTTTCTATATATTTTCCATCTTTAATAATCTTGGTAATCAGGCCCTGACTTTTCTCCCTTTCATAACCTAGAAATTCCGTAGCATCTTCTTTCGATCTTAAATCAGCCCATATTTTTTCCTCTAACTCATCTCCCGATCCAATCCAAGAAGCGCGAGCCTTATCACGCTGCTCTTTCATCTTCTTGTCAAATGTATCTATATCTACTCTTCTATTACTTTCTCTTAAAACATCTTCTGTTAAATCTAATGGAAATCCATAAGTGTCGTATAATTTGAAAGCTACCTCACCAGAAAAAAGTTTTTTATCTTCAAGGATAGAAAGCTCTTCATTTAATAATTTCAAGCCCCTATCCAATGTAAGTTTGAACCGTGTCTCTTCTTCCTTTAGAGAATTTTCGATAAGGTTTTTTCTTTCAATAAGTTCGGGGAAGGCATCACCCATTTGCTGTAGCAGAGACGGGAAAATTTTATAAAGATGAGGTTCTTCACAACCCAATAAATGGCAATGCCTCATCGCTCGTCTCATAATCCTTCTGAGCACATAGCCCCTACCCTCGTTAGAGGGCATAACACCATCAGCAATCAAAAACGAAGCAGATCTTAAATGATCCGATATTACCCTGTGGTGAATATTCTTAATCCCATACGGGTCTGTTTTAGAAAAATCAGCAGAGTTCTCGATAAGCTTTTTAAACAAGTCAGTGTCGTAGTTATCATGTTTTCCTTGTAAAACTGCTGCAATTCTTTCTAAACCCATTCCAGTATCGATAGATGGTTTTGGCAAATCAATCCTTGTGCCATCGGGCATTTGCTCATATTGCATAAAAACGAGATTCCATATTTCTACAAAACGATCACCATCTTCATCAGGAGATCCAGGAGGACCCCCAGAAACAGACTGGCCATGATCATAAAAAATTTCTGAACAAGGACCACAAGGCCCCACAGGACCCATACTCCAAAAATTATCACTCGTAGAAATTTTAATAATCTTATCATCTGAGAGGTTAGCACATTTTTTCCAAAGATTTATTGCCTCAAAATCTTGATGAAAAACTGTTACTAGTAATTTTTCTTCAGGTAAATTAAATTCTTTTATTAATAACTCCCATGCCAAACTTATTGCTTCTTCCTTGAAATAATCTCCGAAAGAAAAGTTGCCAAGCATTTCGAAAAAAGTATGGTGCCTCGCTGTATAACCAACGTTATCTAAATCATTATGCTTTCCACCTGCACGCACACATTTTTGGGATGTAACGGCTGTCTTTACTTTAGGTTTTTCAATACCGGTAAAAAAGTTCTTGAATTGTACCATACCTGAATTTGTAAACATCAGGGTTGGATCGTTATCTGGTACAAGAGATGAACTTTTAATTATTTTGTGATCATTCGACTTAAAAAAATTAACAAACGTGTCCCTTATATCTTTTAAAAGCATCAGTAATCCAAAGTAGTTTTTTCACTGATCCTAACATACAGCTTTTTAAAACTTTTTAAACTCTATAATAACAAAATTTACTCAGCTTGATCTTGTACCTCTTCTACTATTTCGTCATCATTAATATTGTAAGATTTTCTTATCTTTTCTTCTATTTCATTACAAATATTTTCGTTTTCCTTTAGATATATTTTTGCGTTTTCTCGGCCTTGTCCTATACGTTCATCTCCATAAGAAAACCAAGCGCCCGATTTTTCAATTATTCCCTCTTTTACGCCAAGATCTATAATTTCACCTGTCTTTGAAATACCTTCACCATACATAATATCAAATTCAACTTGTTTAAAAGGTGGTGCAACTTTATTTTTAACAACCTTTACTCTTGTAGAATTTCCTACAATTTCATCTCTATCTTTTAAGGCACCAATTCTACGAATGTCTAACCTTACTGAGGAATAGAATTTTAGTGCATTCCCACCTGTTGTTGTTTCTGGACTCCCAAACATTACGCCTATTTTCATTCTGATCTGATTTATAAAAATTACCATGCAGTTAGATCTACTAATTGATCCAGTAAGCTTTCGCATTGCCTGACTCATCAACCTAGCTTGAGCACCCACTTGGGCATCCCCCATATCCCCTTCCAGTTCGGATCTAGGTGTCAATGCAGCAACACTATCCACCACAACAACAGAGACAGCACCAGATCTAACAAGTGTCTCAGTTATTTCTAAAGCTTGCTCACCTGCATCGGGTTGAGAGATAAGCAAGTCATCTAAATTAACACCCAGCTTTTTAGCGTAACTTGGATCAAGAGCGTGCTCCGCATCAACAAATGCACAAATACCACCATTTTTTTGCTCCTGAGCGATCACGTGGAGAGCTAAGGTTGTTTTTCCTGAACTTTCCGGCCCATAAACCTCAATAATTCTTCCTTTAGGAAGCCCGCCAATGCCTAAAGCTACGTCTAACCCAATAGAGCCAGTAGACACCGCCTCTATATCCATAACTGGGTTGTCTTGCCCAAGTTTCATGATTGATCCCTTGCCAAAACTTCTTTCAATTTGAGCTAATGCAGTGTCCAAGGCTTTATCTTTATCCATATTTTTTCTTTCTGAGATATTTATTAAATTTTCCATGTACATAATCCCCTGTTTTATCATATATAGTATGGAACAGCTACTTTATTTGTTGAAGTGTTCCTATTTTGTTCTAACAAGGTAACATAAAAAAATTTAATATCAACTTTAATTTCTTTTTTGCAATATAGCGCAAAAAAAACCATCTCCATGGTTATCAATTGTTACGTTTTTTTTGTTAAATAGCCTAAAGTGTTTATTCTCAATTAAAAACTTATTTATAACTTCCTCATTTTCTATTTTTAAAAGAGAACAAGTTATATAAAAAATATAGCCATTTTTCTTTAAAAGATCTTTAGCCTCATCTAAAATCACGTTTTGCCTAGTTAAAATTTCATTTAACGACTCAGGGGTAATTTTCCATTTTTGCTGAGGGTTTCTTCTCCACGCCCCTGATCCACTGCATGGCACATCGGCTATAATGTAATCAAAGCTACACCAGTATTTTTGCAAATTTTTGGCATCAAGCCTTCTAAATTTTACCCCAGCTCTCTTAGCCCTTAAATCAGCCTCTTTTAACTTTCTTTCATCTATATCATGGATATAAAATTTTCCGTTTCCTTTTAATGAGCATGCAATGCTTAGTATTTTTCCTCCCGCGCCTGCACAATAATCTAAACCCTTTGTATGCTCATTCAATGGTAAGTCTTCGATTATTTTCTGCGAGTGGAGGTCTTGCACCTCAAAACATCCATCTTTGAAAGCTTGTATTTGCGTGAGACGACGGGGATTGCCAATAATATCTATTCCATACCTTACTATTTTAGACTTTTTTCCCTCTATCCCTTCTAAGGAAAGACTCTCTAATATTGATGAAATATCTGACTTCAGAGGATTAACACGTATTGAAATTGGGGCTCGCTTTTCCAGTAAACGCATAGCATTTTTAAACTTTCTTCCAAGAGATCTCTTAAATTCAGCTATCAAAAAATCAGGAATATTATCAGTAATCCCAAAACATCCATTAATATTTTCCTTTGATATTTTTGAAAACTCTTTTTCAAAAATAGTAAGTCTTTCGGGACCATATTCTTGCCCAGTAAAAATATCATTTAAATTTAGTCCATACAAAACTGAATGGAGAAAAACAAGAGCTCTTCCATTTACCGGTTGTTTTTCTTTCTCTAACACAGATGTTAATGTCTTTTTCACCCTGAGAACATCAAAAACTATATTTCGTATAGACTCTCTGTCACTAGATCCCGCGTAACGATTATTTTTTGCCCATCTTGAAAGAACAGAGTTAAGGTTTTTACCAACTAAAAAGTTATTTAAGATTGATATAGCTGCATTAGCTCGAGCGTCCTGTCTCATTTCAACTTGAAAAGTAATTTGGGGCTTGTCTCGTTATACTTACGTCATGAACATGACTTTCTCGAAGCCCAGCATTTGTTATCTTAACAAATGAACAATTTTTTCGCATAGAGGCGATAGTTTGATTGCCAGTATAACCCATTGCAGCCTTAAGGCCTCCAAGAAGCTGATGAAGAACTTTTCCTACTGGTCCTTTATACGGCACATGACCCTCTATTCCTTCCGGGATAAGTTTGTCGGCTTCAACCTCCTTTTGAAAGTATCGATCGGCCGATCCTCTTGCCATAGCTCCGACAGAGCCCATGCCACGATAGTTTTTAACGCTTCTTCCTTGATAATATAATACTTCTCCCGGTGCTTCATCCGTTCCAGCTAATAGTGATCCCACCATTACACACGAAGCGCCCGCAGCTATAGCCTTAGCAAAATCACCTGAATACTTGATTCCACCATCAGCTATTATAACCTTGCCATGCTTCTCAGCTTCTTCAGCACATTCTAAGAGAGCAGTAAATTGGGGAACTCCTACACCCGCTACTATTCTAGTCGTGCAGATTGAACCAGGACCAATGCCTACCTTCACTGCGTCAGCCCCTACTTTAAAAAGTGCTCTTGTTGCTTCCTTAGTTGCAACATTTCCTGCTACAATATCAACATCTGGAAATTTGTTTTTAAGCTCCTCTACTGATTTCAGTACATGAGAAGAATGTCCATGAGCAGTATCAATTACGATCAAGTCTGCTCCAGCCTCAATTAAAGCGATCGACCGCTGAAGTCCCTTTTGACCAACTGTTGAAGCTGCTCCAACCCTTAGCCTACCTAGTGAGTCCTTTGTTGCGATAGGATTTAAGACAGAATTCTCAAGATCTTTAACAGTCATCAGGCCAACCAATTCATTATGTTTATTTATGATTAAAAGTTTTTCTATTCTGCGTTCAGACAAAATTGATCGAGCTTTTTTGTTATTCACAGGCTCATTAACGATTGCCAAGTTAGTGTCAGTCATCATTTCACCAACCGGGGTCTCTAAATTTTCCACAAACCTCATATCCCTATTTGTTAGAATACCTTTTAAAATGTTCTTTTCATTTACTACTGGAAAACCAGTAATATTCAATTTTTTTTGTAGGTCCTTAGCGTCACTTAATTTTTGATTTTCTCTCAATGTTACGGGGTTATAGACAATAGCACTTTCAAATCTCTTAACATCATTAACGCACGCTACTTGTTCTTTTGTCTTTAAATTCCTATGGATAACTCCTATTCCCCCATATTGAGCCAGAGCGATTGCCATTCTTGACTCAGTTACAGTATCCATAGCTGATGACATAATTGGGCTATTAAGAGAAATTCTACTTGTTATTAGGGTCTGCGTATTAGCCTCATTTGGCAAAATATTTGACTTATTAGGAACTAATAATACATCATCAAACGTCAAGGCCTCCTTTATTTGCATTTCATTTATCCTTATTATTTATATCCAATAGCGACTAAGTATCTCTCTGATGAATCAGATCTACTGGCTTTCGGCTTAAAATTAATTACTTTTTCAAATTTTTTGTTAACCAGTCTTTGAATTTCGGGACCTGGACCAGCATCTAATACCTTCGCTACAAAACACCCATTTTGTTTCAAATATTTTATAGCAAAGTCTGATGCGGCCTCAACAAGTGCCATAATCTGAAGGTTGTCGGTTTTTTTATGACCTGTGGAATTTGGAGCCATATCGGAGAGGATAACATTAAATTTTGTATCTAAGGAATTTTCAAACTCCAAGAATTGCATTTCATCCATAAAATCTATTTCGACAAATTTTACTCCCACAATTGGTTCACAAGACTTCAGATCCAGCCCAACAACCAGATCATCAGAGGATTTCACACCCACCTTTTGAGCTGCAACTTGACACCATCCACCCGGAGCGCACCCTAGATCTAAAACATTTTGTCCTTTTTTAAGTAAATTAAATTTATCATTAATTTCTATTAATTTAAAGGCCGAACGAGACCTAAATCCTTGCAGTTTTGCCTCTTTTACAAAAGGATCGTTAAGTTGTCTCTGAAGCCACCTAGTAGAAGAAGTAGACCTTCCTTTAGCAGACTTTACTTTTACCTTCAAATTTCTCATATTTTTTTTAAAAACAAGTGGAAAAAAATAAACTTTTATAGCAACATGTAAATGCTTATATGATTAGGCAACTTATAACTCAATAAAAACTTTTTACAGGAACAAAAATAGATGCCTTCTCAGCAAGTTGTTTATATTTTTTGGCGAGATATTCCTGCTCAATTTATTGTAGGTAAAGGGCGTAAAGCAAAAAAAGTAAAACTGCCTGATCGCTTCGAAAAAGCTATCGATAAATGCGCTATGAAACTAAACTTTACTGATACAGATTCTTATCTAAACGAATGGAGAAAAACGACCCCCATATTATGTGAAGGATCTTTAGAAGATATAGTCAGCAAAGAGAATAAAAGATTTGAAGTTGACTATGATAACAAGAAATTAAATGATCTTATTGAAAATGGGGGATTATCTTAATGGACAGAAAAATCGCAACAAATGACACCACGACTTTTTCAATAGAGGTTATGCCAAGAACGGCAAAAAAAATCGATGACTTCCGAAGAATACTGCCGAAGAAAACGACAGTTTATGTGGCGCATCTAGAAGATACACCGATTGAAGAAATGTTTTTTACCTGTAAAAGGTTATTACATGAAGGGATGTCCCCAATGCCTCATATCCCAGCAAGAATTATCCGTAACACAGGTGAACTTGAAGACTGGGTTAAAGAGTATTCGTCTTTAGGCGTTAATCAAAGTTTATTGCTCGCAGGAAATGGGAAAAACCCTAAGGGAGAGCTATTTAATTCCATTCAAATGCTAGAAACTGGGATCTTTGAAAAACATGCATTTAAAAAAATTCAAGTCGCAGGCCATCCAGAAGGGAATAAAGACATTGATAACGATGGAACACTAGAAAAGACTGTTAACGCTCTTAAGGCAAAGCAAAAATTTGCACTAAAGACAAAATTAAAAATTGGAATAACCACTCAATTTTGTTTCGATCTTCGAGCTATCATAGAATGGTTAGAAGTACTAGAAAGAGAACAAATTGATTTACCAATAAGCTTAGGCTTGGCTGGACCAACGAGACTACAAACTCTTATAAAGTATGCGATTGTGTGTGGAGTTGGACCGTCAATATCAGTCTTGAAAAAGAGAGCTAAGAATTTAACAAAACTACTATTACCTTTTGAACCAACAGAAATGGTTGATACTTTAAATTCATACAAAAAAAACAAGCTTTTTAAAAATGTACACTCGTTGCATTTTTTTCCTTTGGGAGGAATAGAAGCCAGTGCAGCGTTTGTAAGAAATATTAATGTACCCGCTTAGGAGGAAAAATGAGTGTTACAATAATTGAGTCATTATCCAAAACAGTAAAAATTGGGTTTGATGAACCTTTTTGCATAATTGGAGAAAGAATAAATCCTACAGGAAGAAAAAAGCTTTCACTAGAGTTACAAAACGAGGATTTTTCCACTGTAGAAAAGGACGCACTCAATCAAGTTAAGTGTGGTGCTCATGTCCTCGATCTAAATGCTGGTGTTGTTTATAATGATAACCCTGATCCTAATATTACAGAACCGCCGTTAATTAAAAAATTAATTAACTTAGTTCAAAGTTTGACTGATGTTCCAATTTGTATAGATAGTTCTGTACCTGCTGCTTTAGAAGCTGGTCTCGAGGAGGCAAAGGGACGCCCTCTTCTTAATTCAGTTACAGGCGAAGAAGAGAGATTGGAGATAATTCTTCCACTAGTAAAAAAGTATAATGTACCCGTTGTTGCGATATCTAACGACGATACAGGAATATCTGAAAATCCAGAAGTACGTTTTCAAGTAGCAAAAAAAATAATTAATAGAGCTGCTGATTATGGAATACCTAAGAGCGATATTGTTGTAGATCCTTTGGTTATGCCAATTGGCGCTATGGCGACTGCTGGTTTGCAAGTTTTTAACTTAGTTAAAAAACTTCGTGAAATAGGTGTTAACTCAACTTGTGGAGCATCTAATATTTCTTTTGGACTGCCTAATAGACATGGAATTAATGCTTCTTATTTATCAATGGCCATTTGCTCAGGCCTAACAAGTGCGATAATGAATCCCACTAATGAAAATGAGGTCAATGCCATAAGGTCAGCAGACTTCTTAATGAACCATGATCCTAATGGGGCAAACTGGATTAGAAGTAATAGAGTAGTGGAAGACGGAACCTTGGGCGCAAGAACTTCAAGAAGACGTCGGCAAAGATCATAAGATTATTAAATGGAAAACAGAAATTCTTTAGCGACCATTGTATTCACACCCTCAGGAATAAGGGGTTGCGTAAAAAAGGGAACAACTATACTTGAGGCTGCCCAAAAACTTTCTGTAGACTTAAATAGCATTTGTGGTGCGCGGGGCAGGTGCTCAAAATGTCAGGTAGAGTTAACTTTTGGAGAATTTAGCAAGTTAAATATTCGTTCCGAAGAAACAAGCGTGTCAGAAAGAAATGAAACTGAGCTTGTCTATAGAAATAAATTTCATTTATCTGAGAAGAGAAGGCTTGGATGCCAAACAAAAATTCTTGGCGATTTAGTAGTAGATGTTCCCGAGGATAGTCAAATTCATAAACAAATTATAAGAAAAGAAACCAGTTTGCGCGATTTCTCGCTTAATACATCGGTAAAAGCCTTTTATGTGAAGGTTTCAGAGCCACAACTTGACTCTCTTGAGAGTGACTTTGAACGCCTAAAAATTAGTTTGAAGGATGCTTGGAATATTCAAGGGGTTACATGCAGTGTGCGTGTTCTCAAAGGGTTACAGGAAAAATTGAGAAGAGGCAATTGGGGAATTACGGTTCTACTATATTACAAAGAAACCACGGTTCCAGAAATTGTAGACATTCGCTCTGGATATTCAGAGATGCCAGCATTTGGGATAGCAATTGATTTAGGTTCAACCTCAATTGCGGCTACTCTTTGTGATTTAAACTCAGGGAAGATTGTTGGCAGTATGGGTATAATGAATCCACAGATAAGGTATGGTGAAGACGTCATGAGCAGAGTTTCATATTGCATGATGGAGGAAAAAGGTTTAGCAACTTTAAATAATTCAGTCATAGACGGTATAAATGAGCTTACAAGAAAAATTGCAGAAGAACATGGAGTCAAACTAGATAGCGTTTTTGAAATTGTTTTTGTTGCTAATCCCATTATGCATCATCTTCTTCTTGGAATTGATCCGAAGGAACTAGGTCAAGCGCCTTTCCCTCTAGTGTTTTCAGACAGCCTTAATATAAAATCAAAGGATATAGGCATAATTCTTAATCCAGAAAGTTATGTTTATACAGTGCCATGTATTGGAGGACACGTTGGTGCAGACGCTGCCTCTGTTTTGATAGCAGAACAGCCACAAAAGTTAAAAGATACCAGTACTCTTTTAATTGATATTGGAACTAACGCCGAAATACTTCTAGCCAAAGGCGAGGAAATTTTTGCTTGTTCTTGCCCAACTGGTCCAGCACTCGAGGGGGCGCAGATTTCAGCAGGCCAAAGGGCAGCACCTGGCGCTATTGAACGAGTTCGCATAGATCCAATTACAAAAGAACCAAGTTTTAAAGTTATAGGTTGTGAGCAATGGTCTAATGAAAAAGAATTTTCGGAAAACGTATCTGGGGTTGGAGTAACGGGTATTTGTGGATCTGGAATTATAGAAGCAATCGCAGAAATGCGTTTAGCTGGGCTTCTAGATGCTAATGGATTAATTGGTTCAGCAGCACAAACTGGTTCAAATAGGTGCACTAGTTTTAAAAGAACAAATTCCTATCTTTTATATAGTGATAACAAAGTTTCATTATATATAACCAACATGGATATTAGGGCAATTCAACTTGCTAAAGCAGCCCTACATGCAAGCTTCAAAATTTTATTGGAAAAAAGCAGAGTTAACAGAATAGATAACATTTTTCTGGCAGGCGCTTTTGGTTCTCAAATATCTCCTGAACATGCTTTAATTATTGGTCTAGTACCCGATGCGCAAGTCAGCCAAATTGTGGCAAGCGGAAACTCGGCAGGTGCTGGAGCGATTATCGCTCTTTTAGATGTAAGCTCTAGGAGAGAAATCTCTTGGCTTGTAAGAAAAGTCCATAAAATTGAGACTGCTGTTGAGCCGAGTTTTCAAAAACATTTTGTAGAAGGCTCTTCCTTTCCTAACGACAGTTCTACCCATCCAGAGCTTTTTAAGTTTAAAGAATTACCAAACGTGAACTTTAATCAAAAAAGGCAGAGAAGGCATCGCTAAGTTCATACAGTTTTTGTACTAAGCTTTGTTTTTAAAGGGGAGAATAATTTATCTTTTATTGAGAAAACTGATGTCCTTCCGATCACCAGCAAGGCTGGGGTGGCTATTAGCGTGAGGAACGTAGCAAAAGTCAGCCCTCCAGCAATTGTACTAGAGAGATCGACCCACCACTGAGAAGAAGGAGCTCCCACAAGTATATCTCTTTCGGAAAACCTAATGGTGAGACTGAAGACCATCGGAACAAGGCCTAATATCGTTGTAACAGCTGTCAGAATAACGGGCCTAAACCTTGTAAGTCCTGCCATGTAAGCTGCTTCCCGATGATTATGTCCTTTTCTTCTATATTCATTAAAGGTATCAATCAAAACAATATTATTATTTACAACAATACCTGCAAGTGCAATCAGACCAAGCATGGACATCACAACACCAAAAGGTCGTTCTGTTAAGAAGAGTAACAAGAAAATACCGCCAGTTGATAAGATGATTGCGGACATCGTTACGATAGTTTGCCATGCTGAGTTAAACTGGATCATTAAAACGATTGACATTAACACGAGAGAGAAAATTAGGGATTGCCCAAGAAAATCTTGAGTTTCCTTGATGTCTTCATCCTCACCTGCGAAATTTAAGCTCACACTTTTTGGAAAAGTTACATTCTCTATTTCACTCTTAAGTTTTTCAATTAAAAACGGTGCTTGCATTCCTTCCTTCACATTTGCTTCGATAAATCGAAGTCTGTTTCCATCTAAACGAGATATGGTGCCTCCCTTTTTTTCTGGCGTAAGTTCAGCAAATACGGACAACGGTACATATCTGCCGTTGGATGTAGGAACTCTTAATTCCTGAAGTCTGTCTAAATTTCGTTCAGACTTTATATATCTCAAAAACACTTCAAGCTCTTCGTCTGTATCATCCGGCCTGTAATCGGAGACCTTTACTCCTTTGGTAAGTAATTTTACCATTGTGCCCAAACTTGCAACTGTAACACCGTGTCTAGCGGCAATTTCCCTGTCAATATTTAAATTCCATTCTAAGCCTGGAGACGGCAAGTTATCTGAAATATCAATAAAACCATCTATTATGTTCATTTTCTGTCTAATAACAAATAACGCTTCGTTCAATTGATCAAAGTCAGAGCCTGTTATTTCTATTCTTACTGGCTTCCCTTGACCTCCAGGGCCTTCCCTCTGCGCTACTATATTTATGTTAGCGCCTTCTAAAAATTTAACACTTCCTCTCATGCTTTCCATTAAATCAGCTGCAGCTTCACGTTCATCCCAATCAGAGAAAATGGTCCGCACCGAACCTATTAGATCTTTAGTCCTGCCGTCAGCTCCCGTTTTTGCAAAATTTATATCTACGCCACTTAAATTAGAAATTGAAGCCTCTGTATCTTTCACTAAAGAATTTTTTTCCGACGCAGATAGGTCACCCCTTGAAAGAATTTGAACGACTGCTTGTTCTGGTTCAATATCTGGGAAAAATTGAACTCCTAATTTGGCAGAAAAATATGCCGTGTAAGATCCCACTATCAATAAACCTACCAAAAAAATCGAAAGTATCGGTCGTGTTACGGAGATTTTAAGAATATCTTTATAAAGTTTTGGGGGCGTTGTCTTGGTTCTTTTGTCAGTTGAAATTTTTCCAATAAAGCTTCCTAATATTGGAATGAATATCAAGGCCATTAAAAGAGATGCTGACAAAACAACAATCATTGTTATGGGTAAATATTTCATAAATTGACCAACTATACCAGGCCAAACCAACAAAGGAAAAAAAACCATCAAAGTAGTTACTGTAGAGGCTATTATAGGCCACGACATTCTTACTGAACCCTCTAGGTAGGCAGCCTTTCTATTATGGCCCAAAGATATTTTTCGGTCAGCATACTCTGTTGTAACAATAACTCCATCTACCAGAATACCTGCTACGAGTATAAGAGAAAATAAGACAATTATATTCATAGTTACTCCAAAGTAGCTCAAAACTATAAAACCAAGAAGAAAACTGCTAGGTATCGCAAACCCAATTAAAAGAGCATTTTTTATTCCTAATGCCAGCACTACTATTACCAAGACGATTAAAACTGCGGCGAAAACGTTGTTACCTAAATCATTAAGTAAATTTCTGACTGACTTAGATTCATCAAATAAGTAATCTACATTAATATTTCCTGGAATGTTAGACACCTCCTCAGAAATTACCTTTTTTGAGGCATCAACTACATCAATTATATTCGATCCTACTCTCTTTTTTATATCTAAAACAATAGCAGGTTTACCATTGACTCTTGACCAACTTTTTTTATCTTCGAAAGTTCTTCTTATAATCGCAATATCACCAAAATTTATGGTGGTGCCGTCCGCAATTTTTATGGGCATTGCAAAAAGTTCATCTAGTGTTTCAACAACCCCAGGTACTTTAACAACCAATCTACCATTTTCATTTTCAATAGCACCTGCGGTTACCAATTGATTATTGGCCG
>CACIAQ010000001.1 GCA_902584635.1 uncultured Alphaproteobacteria bacterium | reverse complement strand
TTATCAGTTCCAAGCTGAACGACATTAAAGCCAGAGGCCCTTTGTAATTCTCCAGCTTTTCTGCTAAGACCCTTACAAATATTGCTATGTTTTTTTTTATGAGTTTAGAGTATTTTATTTCCACAAGCACGGGTACGCGTCCGTTAATTAAATTAAGAGTATCTTCTATTGTAGGAACAGGTTCGTTATTAGAAAGCTTAGCTTGTGCAATGTAATTTAAGTTTTTGTTAGAGACAAAGCCTGTTTTTGTCGTAAGTCGACCAAGGAAAAAATCATGGAAAACTATAAGCTCTAAATCCTTAGTAAGATGTATATCCATTTCAATTGAATAGTTTTTCTTTATTGCAAGCTTAAAAGCTTCCAAAGAATTCTCAGGAATTTCTCCAGAGTAATTCAAAGACCTTGAGTGGTAGCCACGGTGCGCAAAAGGTCTTTCAGTCAAAAAACTGTAGTTTTTCTCCAATTCTAGGATTCTACTTCAAATATTCCATCAATTTCTACAGCAACCCCAAGTGGTAAATTTGCGCCAACTGCAGTCCGCGCATGCCTTCCTTTTTCACCAAAAAGTTCGACAAAAAGGTCAGAGGCCCCATTAATCACACTCGGTTGCTCTGTGAAATCTTGTGAACTATTTACGAAACCGCCAAGCTTTACAACTTTAGCTACCTTGTTTAAGTCTCCATTTACCGCATTTTTCAGTTGCGCTAGTAACGAGATGGCGCAGTGTCTTGCTGCATCATATCCCGCCTCGACATTTAGGTCTGCACCTAATACCCCTTTGATGAATCCGTTCTCATTTTGTGACACTTGGCCAGATATAAAGATTAGCTTATCTATTTTTACGTAAGGTATGTAGTTTGCTGCTGGTGGTGGAGCTTCAGCTAATACTATACCCATATCGATAAGTTTTGAATTAATGTCCATTTTCAATCCTTTCAAAGAAGCAAATTTTAGAGTATGCTAGTTTATCTTATTTATACATAATTCCTTTCTCTTTATAAACAAAAAGGTATTCCATGAAAGATACAACACCCGAAATAAAATCTTTTTTCCATGAATCTACAAATACCCTTTGCTACGTCGTAAGTGACAAAAAGACTAAATATGCCGCTGTAATTGATAGTTGTTTGGACTATGATCACGCAGACGGCAGTTTAGACACAGAGCATGCCGATACCGTAATAGACTATCTTAAAACCAAAAGTTTAAAACTAGTTTGGATCCTTGAAACACATGTACATGCTGACCATTTATCTGCGGCTCCCTACTTTAAGGAAAAGTTCGATGCTCCGGTTGCTATTGGTAAGAATATAACCAAGGTACAGCATACTTTCGGAGTTATTTACAATACTGAACGAGGTTTTAGGAAAGACGGTTCTCAATTTGATCACTTATTTGAAGATGGCGAGCAATTTAGCATTGGAAATTTGGATTGTGAATATATTTTTACTCCAGGCCATACACCAGCGTGTGGTTCATATAAAATTGAAAATAACATTTTTGTCGGTGATACGTTGTTTATGCATGATTTCGGTACCGCGAGATGCGATTTTCCGGGAGGCAATGCCCGTGATCTTTACAAATCTATAAGGAGAATTTTAAACTATCCTGAAGATACAAACCTTTGGATGTGTCATGACTATCTGACTGATGAGCGAAAGAATTATCAATGGAAATCTACAGTAGAAAAACAGAGAAAGCTTAACCCTCATGCGAAGGATGGAATAGATGAGGATGAATTTGTAAAAATTAGAGAAGAAAAAGACTCGCTTCTTGGAGCACCCAAACTTATAGTGCCATCGATACAAGTTAACATGCGCGCTGGGGAAATGCCCCCACCAGAGCGTAATGGCGTTTCATACCTTAAGGTTCCAGTGAAGTTTAAAGAAAAGTAATGAACCCGTCTCCAATCCAATTTAAAACCGTGCGAATTTCTAAGAAGGTATTCTTCGTCTGTTTTTTTGTTTTATTGAACCTATTAAGTTTACAAAAATTATATGCTGACAGAGTGGTTGGCTCTCAGCAATTAGTCGAAAATTTGTATAGTGAATTAGTTGCTACATCATTGAAAGAGTTGACAATTGATCAGCAAAAGGCAGAACTTAGAAAGCTATTTCAAAAGTATGTTGACGTTGCTATTATAGCGAGAGCAGTTTTAGGAAAAAGCTGGCGTGAGGCTAATCCTGATCAAAGAAAGCGCTTCATTTATGCATTTAAAACTTACGTTTCTAATAAATATGGAAAGCAGTTTTCGGAATTTAAAGGTAGTAAACTCGAAATAGTGAAGAGTCGCGATACTCTGACGAAAGCAGGTGTACTTGTTTCGACAGAAGTTGTTGTGCCAGGCATTACTCCTTTGAGGGTAGTATGGCAGGTGTCGGATGGAAGTGGTTCTTTAAAATTAATTGACTTGAGAGTAGAAGGGATTTCTATGCTTTCCACTGAAAGGCAAGAATTCAGATCAAAATTAAAGAAATTTAATGGGTCTATAGATGATTTAATTCTAGCTATTTCACATAAATAGCTATTAGTCACCCCACAGAAGAGCCCGTATCAAGCCTCCAATCAAAGAAGAATTTTTTTGTTCTCTATTTACCTTATCTTGAGACTGAAACTCAAATTTCGTTGCTGGGTCTTCATAAATACTTAAGGCATCAAACTGATCAGGCGAAACCATTGCTATTTGCTTTTTTGGAGCTAAATCGGCGCTAATTTTTGTCATTATTTTAGAAAATATCTTTGCCGGCAATCCACCCCCACTGACGTTTTGTAATGGTCTATTATCATCATTGCCCATCCAGACGCCAATAACATAATTACTTGAAAAACCGACAAACCATGCATCTTTGAAAGACTGACTGGTACCCGTTTTTCCTGCTATTTGCAAGTCTTGCACAGATGCATTTTTACCTGTTCCAGTTTCTACACTTGAAAACATCAGATATTTAAGCGTTTGTGCAGCAAGTTTGGAAAAAACTCTGATCCCCTGCTCAGACCCCTCTCTGATGATTATCTCGTCATTTTTTTTCACGCTTAAGTCTCTCCAACCCTTAGAGTTAACTTTCGTCCCATTATTCAATATACCAGCATATGCAGTAGTAAGCTCTAAAAGGCTTACCTCGGAGGATCCCAACGCGATAGATGGTTCACTAGGTATAGCTGTTTCTATGCCTAACTCCCTAGCTAAAGTCTTAACTCTATTTATGCCAATTTGAGTCCCTACTTTCACCGCTACTGTGTTTAGAGATTTTGAAAAGGCTTGTTCAATAGTTACTGGGCCAAGATACTTATTATCATAATTTTTTGGGGAGTATTCCTTATATTTGTTTTTACCAAACATGATCGTTACTGGTTCATCTGTTAGAACTGTGTTTGGCGAGATACCAATGTCAAGCGCAGCTCCATATACGAAAGGCTTAAAAGCTGATCCTGGTTGGCGTTTTGCCTGATATGCTCTATTGAATTGTCCCGGTATTTTTTCTGAAGGTCTTCCGCCACTCATAGCTCTTACTTGACCATCTGCAGACAAAACCACAACAGCAATCTGTGCTTTAGATTCTGACATGATCTCTGTTTCTAAAAAAGAAAATATTGTATCATCAACTGCTTTCTGTATTTTGGGGTCAAAATATGTTCTTATGATAATATCTTCTTTGCTTTGTTTTGTCATTTCTTGAGGTGCGTCCTGCATTACCCAATCAGCATAATAAGAACCTATCTCATTAATATTATTTTCTTGATTTACGGGAAGTGATTTTACGGCTTTATCGAAATCTGTAATCGAAATCAATTTTTGGTCTCTCATTATTTTTAGTACAGTGAGCGCCCTAGCCTGTGAAAGATCCTTATTATTTACAGGGGAATACCTTGTCGGCGCTTTCAGTAAGCCAGCTAAGAGTGCGGCTTCTTCAATTGCGAGTTCAGACGAACTTTTGCTGAAGTAACGTTCTGACGCGGCCTCAAAGCCATATGCTCCAGAACCTAAATACACTCTGTTTATATAGATGGAAAGGATGTCTTCTTTTGAGTACTTATATTCTAAAGCTAAAGCAAAAGGGATCTCAAGCAACTTTCTAGAAATAGTCGATCTCCTACAATGCTTTTGACTGTTGATATCTCCTTGTAATAGGCAAAGTATTTTCGCTACCTGTTGGGTAATAGTTGAACCACCGTGACCAGAAAAAGGTCCTCTACCCTCTCTCAAATTTATCCGGATTGCGCCCAGAATACCTCTAACTGATACACCATAGTGAGAATAGAAAGTTCTATCCTCTACCGATATTATTGCGTCATGCAGAACACGATTTAAAACATTAGATTTTAAAATACCACCAAATTGGTTTCCTCGCCAAGCAAACACTTCATTATTTTTGTCGAGAAGTGTAACCGATCCTCTCTTTCTATCATCCAAAAGCTCTTCTATTGGCGGTAATTTATTTGTATAATTTACCACGGCTATAAGAATAATCACAGAAACTATCACAGCCACATTTACTGACAACCAAAGCAAATATTTTAACGTTTTTCTCAAAATTATATGCATGACTAAATTAAAGTTGCGCCCTAAAACAATTAACCTGTGATAGAATCTTTGTAAACCCAGGAGCGTGGTCAATAAAAAGTGCTTTTTGCCTAAATATTAACCATAGTTACTTTTTTGCCTATATTTTAGTCAATATTTGGGATTTTTAGTAAAATATTAAATAATTTTGAAAAATGCCTTTTATATTTCTTCATCAATTAAATATTCCTGTCGCAACGACTTTTATTATCGAAAGGAGACTTTATGAAACTTATAATTGCAGTTATTAAACCTTTCAAACTTGAGGAAGTTCGCGATGCTTTAAAAGACATAGGCATACAAGGACTGATGGTCTCTGAAGTGAAGGGTTATGGAAGGCAAGATGGCCACTCCGAAGTTTACAGAGGAGCAGAATATACCGTTAGCTTTGTTCCAAAATTAAAATTAGAGATAGTTGTAGCAGACAAAGATGCATCCAAAACTGTCGAGACAATTAGTGAGGTCGCTAAAACAGGCAAGATTGGTGATGGTAAAATATTTGTTACACCTGTAGAGTCTGCTCTAAGGATTAGGACAGACGAAAAAAATGATGATGCAATTTAACCTTATGTTTAAAAAGAAAGAGAAAATAATGTCTAAATTATTATTTTTATGCACTGCTGTGCTTGGCCTGTCTTCAACAATAGCGTTCGCAGATGGGCACACCCAGGATTACAGTGAGTCTGGGTATTTTATATTCAACACATTGTTATTCCTGATAGGCGGTTTCTTGGTCATGTGGATGGCTGCAGGTTTCGCAATGTTAGAAACTGGACTTGTTAGATCAAAAAATGCGTCGACGCAATTAATAAAGAATGTCGCACTATTCTCATTAGCTTCGATCGCGTATTTTATCGTGGGATTCAATTTGATGTATCCTGGAGACGGTTGGATTATTAATGGCTGGATGGGTGGTTTCTCGCTAACTGGCCTAGAGCCAGCCGGCGTTGGATCTGATGGCGTTGACCTAACATACGCCTCTGTTGGATCTGACTTTTTCTTCCAGCTAATGTTCTGCGCCGCTACCGCCTCTATTGTATCCGGTACGGTGGCCGAACGTGTAAAATTATGGCCATTTTTGATTTTCACAGTCGTACTAACAGGGATATTTTACCCTATCAGCGCTTCTTGGCAATGGGGTGGGGGTTGGCTTTCTGAGGCAGGTTTCTCAGACTTTGCCGGATCAACTGTAGTACATGCAACTGGAGCTGCTGCTGCATTAGCTGGAGCATTAGTTATTGGAGCAAGGCACGGAAGGTACAAGGATGATGGATCTGTCATACCTATGCCCGGTTCTAATCTACCACTAGCAACCTTGGGAATGTTCATTCTTTGGTTGGGTTGGTTTGGTTTCAACGGAGGATCGCAACTTGCCATGGGCACTATAGGAGACGTTGCTGATGTCTCTCGGATATTCGCAAACACCAATACAGCTGCTGCTGGTGGTGCAGTGGCGGCTTTGATATTAACGCAGATTATGTATGGCAAAGCAGACTTAACCATGGTGTTGAATGGTGCCCTTGCTGGTCTAGTGTCTATAACTGCTGAGCCACTCATGCCATCACTTGGATTAGCAACTATTATTGGCGCTATTGGTGGCATAATTATTGTGTTCTCCGTTCCTATACTGGACAAGTTAAAAATCGATGATGTTGTGGGCGCAATTTCAGTGCACGGAATTGCTGGGATTTGGGGAACGCTCGCCGTAGTACTTTCAAATTCTGATGCCTCTTTTGGGACGCAGTTACTTGGCACGGTATCCATATGTCTATTTACCTTCATAGTTTCTTACATTGCATGGTTGATTTTAGACATGTTGATGGGTGCGCGAGTGAGCGAAGAAAGTGAAATTGATGGGCTAGATAAAACCGAGCTTGGTATCGAAGCTTATCCAGATTTTTCAAAATAGATACTTTAGGAAATTTCTCCTCCAAAACCCACTCATTTTACATGAGTGGGTTTTTTTTTATATTGTTTGATTTTTAGTAAAAAAAATGGTTTGATTCTGAAATACAACTATAATTTTAAGGGATCAACATGACACAAAAACCGATGACAAAGGCACAGCTTGTATCGGCGTTAGCAGACGCAACAGGTTCCGATAAGGCCTCTTCAAACCGAATGTTAGACGCATTATCAGGTATTATTACTAAGGAAGTAGCTGCAGGAGGCGCTGTAACAGTTCCGAACGTGGGAAAGTTTTTTTGCAGAGCGAGACCTGAACGAATGGTCAGAAATCCTGCCACAGGCGAGCAAATGAAAAAACCTGCCGATAGAGTGGTTAAAGTTACGATTGCAAAAGCTCTGAAAGACGTAATTAACTCTTAAAACCTAATCTGTCTAAAAATAATTTAGATGGAGTTTAAACATTTCTTATTAGGGGTAGGCTTTGCTTTTATATGGGCTAGTGCCTTCCCCTCCGCAAAAATAGCTGTGCAGTTCAGCCCTCCATTTCTTTTTCTTTTCCTCCGGTTTACTCTAGCTGGTTTATTCTCTATTGCGTTGGGCACTTATCTTGGTCAGAATTTTCAACTTGATCGTAAATCTCTTATATTTATAGCGGTTTTTGGTTTTATTCAAAACGGGCTATACCTTGGCCTCATATTTTTAGCTTTGACTAAAATAGACTCTAACGTCTCAGTAATAATCGCAAGCATACTACCCCTTACTGTTGCTTTTTTCTCGTGGGTATTTTTTAAATCTAAGCTTAGTTTTTTAGGGGTGTCAGGATTAATCGTTGGTCTAATTGGAGTCCTTTTGGTAACGCTACAAAGAGTTGAAAGGGAGTATGAACTGTTAGGTATTACTCTCTGCATCTTGGGATTAGTAGCAACAACTTTTTCAACACTGATAATTACAAAAATAAATATTAATAAAAATAATATACTTATTGTCGTCGGACTTCAGATGCTCGCTGGTAGCCTTTTTTTGCTTCCTTTAAGTTATTTTTTTGAGGTATGGAGCATCTCCTTTAACATGACGTTTCTATTTACTTTCCTATATATAGCGGCATTTCCAGGCATAATAGGACCTGTTATTTGGTTCTATCTGCAAAAAGAAATAGGGGCCGTAAAATATTCTTCTTTCCACTTTTTAGTGCCGTTCTTTGGAATAGCAATTTCTTATCTTCTTTTAGGTGAAACGCTAACCTTAAGTGATATGATTGGAGCGATAGTTATAATTGTCGGGCTTTACTTGGTAAATAGAGATAACAAAGACTTTTAAAAATCAAGATTTTTAACACTTAAAGCGTGCTCTTGAATAAAATTTCTCCTGGGCTCTACTACCTCACCCATTAAACACGTAAACAAATCATCAGCCTCTGTAGCTCTATCTCTATCAACCCTAACTCGTAAGAGTGTCCTGGCGTCGGGATCAAGCGTTGTCTCCCAAAGTTGATCAGCATTCATTTCTCCTAATCCTTTATAACGCTGAAGGGATACACCCTTTTCTCCCATTCTCATAATCTCTCCTATAAGTCTCGTCGGACCATCGAGTTCTACAGTGACTTCTTTTTTTACCAGAACAGGTATTCCAGAAAAAATGTCCTTAAACTTGTTACTGAAATGAACTAAACCCTCTATCAACTTACTTTGAATTTTCAAAAGATCTACTTCTACATTGTCTTCAACACCTCTCACTGTGCGAAAGAAAATCAACTTATTTCCATTTTCATATTTACTACTCCACCCTCTTTCATATTCCTTTGCGATCTTATCCAATCTTTGACAAAGAATTCGTTGACCTTCGATATCATCACCCAGATCCTTTATATTATTTATAACTCCAGTCAGAGTTGCCTGTTCTAAAATTAGTTTTATGTTATCGTCGCCTGCTTTCTCTAACAATGTAATATATTTACTGGCTTCCATTACCACTTCAGAAAGATCTTGTCCGGTTAGCACATGATCATTTGAAATTTTAAGAAATGTATCTTGAACACCAGCATCCAACAAGTAATTCTCTAAACCACTGTCATCTTTTATATAAACCTCAGACTTGCCTTTTGTTACTTTATAGAGAGGTGGCTCTGCAATAAAAATATGCCCTTTTTCAATTAACTCCGGCATTTTTCTAAAGAAGAAAGTTAATAACAAAGTTCGTATATGAGCGCCATCAACATCAGCATCAGTCATTATAATAATTTTATGGTATCTCAGCTTTTCAATATCGAAATCGTCATTACCAATGCCAGTACCTAGAGCTGTTATAAGAGTTCCTATCTCTTGGCTAGATAACATTTTGTCGGGTCTAGCCCTTTCTACGTTTAATATTTTACCTCTAAGAGGAAGAACCGCTTGATTCTTTCGAGACCTGCCTTGTTTTGCACTGCCCCCAGCACTATCTCCCTCTACTAAAAAAATTTCGCGTTTAGTTGGATCTTTTTCCTGACAGTCGGCAAGTTTTCCTGGTAGATTGGCAACGTCTATGGAATTTTTTTTCCTAGTTAATTCTCTGGCTTTTCTTGCAGCTTCTCTGGCAACCGCTGCCTCTATTACCTTAGCTACAACAATCTTAGCGTCACTCGGATTTTCCTCAAACCACTCAGATAACTTTTCATTAACAAAACTTTCCACCACTGGTCTCACTTCAGACGACACTAACTTATCTTTTGTTTGACTTGAAAATTTTGGGTCGGGAACTTTTACAGACAAAACGCATGTTAAACCTTCTCTGGCATCGTCACCTGTAACGTTAACCTTATCTTTATTTTTAGATCCGAAAGACCCAACGAACATATTAACTGTTCTTGTTAGAGCACCTCTAAAGCCTGCTAAATGCGTTCCTCCATCACCCTGAGGTATGTTGTTTGTGAATGGCAGCACTAATTCATTGTATGCATTATTCCACCACAGGGCTACTTCAATAGATATCCCGTCTTTTTCCCCGTCGATAAAAATAGGTTCATTTATTAGAGATACTTTTGATCTATCTAAATATTTCACAAACTCCTTAACCCCGCCTTGGTATGAAAGGACTACCTTTTTTTCACTTTCCTCTCTTAGGTCGACTAATTCTATCGTTACTCCAGAATTCAAAAAAGCCAACTCTCTTAACCGTTGCTCCAACGTTTTAAAATCATACTTTATATTTGAAAATGTCTCTTCTGATGCCCAAAACCTTACTTCTGTTCCTTTATTGTCTCCTGCAGGTCCTATCTTTTTTAAAGGGCTTATTGTTTCTCCATTATTGAACTCAACATGATGTTCAAAATTGTCTCTCCATATCCTAAGCTCTAGCCTAGAGGACAGTGCATTAACTACAGAGACCCCTACACCATGTAAACCTCCGGAAACTTTATATGAATTTTGGTCAAACTTACCTCCAGCGTGTAATTGTGTCATTATGACTTCGGCTGCAGATATACCCTCCTCCTGATGTGTTTCTGTAGGAATCCCACGTCCATTATCTGAGACCGCCACGGAATTATCAGGGTGAAGAGTAACAGTCACTTTGTCGCAATGTCCTGCAAGGGCTTCATCAATACCATTATCCACCACTTCGTAGACCATGTGATGGAGACCAGACCCATCATCTGTATCCCCGATATACATACCAGGGCGTTTCCTGACAGCTTCGAGCCCTTTTAAAACTTTAATAGAGTCTGCGCCGTAGATATCGCTTTCTGCCTGTGGATCTTTCATCTCTACCTCTTATGGCTTATTATAACTTGATATAGCAAAAAAGTCACTAACAACTGTGTAAAAATACTATATCCTCAGTAGCTAATTTTTTTAAAATATGGAGTTTAAGTTTGATGACAACACAAGTTATAGACCTTATTGGTAATACACCTCTCATAAAACTGAAAAGGGCCTCGGACGAGACGGGATGTAATATTTTTGGAAAAGCGGAGTTTTTAAATCCAGGGCAATCGGTTAAAGACAGGGCTGCCTTGGAGATAATAAAAAAAGCAATTGTCTCCAAGGAAATTAGTCCTGGTGGCTCAATAGTTGAAGGAACAGCGGGCAACACTGGGATCGGCCTTTCTCTCGTAGCTAGTTTCTATGGCTTTAAGTCAGTAATAGTCATCCCAGAAACTCAAACAGAAGAAAAGAAAGAAGCCTTAAGAATGCTAGGTGCCAAATTGGTGGAAGTGCCTGCAAAACCATACAGTGATCCTAACAACTATATAAGATACTCGGAAAGACTAGCCTCTGAATTGAATAAGGTTTCGAAAACAGGCGCTTTTTGGGCAAATCAATTTGATAATTTGAATAATAGGCGAGCTCACATAGAAAACACAAGTCAGGAGATTTGGGATCAGATAGATGGCAAAATTGATGGTTTTATTTGTTCTGTTGGAACAGGAGGTACCTTAGCAGGTGTTAGTATTGGTCTAAAAGAGAAAAATTCTCAAATAAAAATTGGATTAGCTGACCCTGATGGATCAGCTCTCTTCAATTATTATAATAATGGCATCCTAAAATCAAATGGCTCTTCGATTACCGAAGGTATTGGTCAAGGACGAATTACAAAGAATTTGGAGGGCTTAAGACCGGACTTCAGCTATAATATAAAAGATGAAGAAGCTCTCAACATTCTCTACTCGCTTATAATTGAAGAAGGTTTAAGCCTTGGCACCTCATCTGGGATAAATATATGCGGAGCGATAAAAATGGCAAAAGATCTTGGGCCTGGTCACAACATTATTACTATACTATGTGATCATAGCCAAAGATATAAATCCAAACTTTTTAATATTGAGTTTCTGAAAGAAAAAAATTTACCCATACCGGGTTGGTTTAAAAATGGCAGTCAAGACTTGCCAAACGTTTTGATAAAATAAGTAATAAAGTCTGACTTGTACAAAAGATTAATAGAAGCAAAAAGCAAAAAAATTAAAAGAAGAGTTTCAAAAAACTGCTCAGATATAAATGATCTTATCTTTTCTCCTATAAAAAATCCAAAAATCGAAGGAAATATCATAATAGTGGAGAATAGAAAGATTTGGCTATCTAATAAATCATAGAAATAATGAGTAGAAAAAAGTCCCAAAGAACCAACGAATATGTAAAGGCCCGTAAGGCTAACGAATTGCTCTTTGTTTGCTTTCCTTAACATAAGCAGTATAGCTATTGTTGGTGCCCAAACATGGGTAAATCCTGCAGCTATACCTATGATGGCTCCCGATATAATTTGGGAACTTTTATCGAAAACTATTTTACGGGATGAAAAAAAGCCTGACCAACGGTAAGTAATAAAAATGAAGATGGTTGTGCCTAGCAAAAAAGAAAGTGTTTTCTGCTCTAATAAAAATGAAAAAAAACTGAACATGATGGTGCAAACAAAAAGAGATCCCAATAAAAATTTATTTGATAAAACCATTTCTGCTTTACGAGCTGACCTATAAAACTGTAGGAAATTTGTTACCAACGTCGGTACAATTATGAGCATCATAGCTAGTCTAGGTGAAGTATAAAGGCTCAGCAGTGATATTGAGACAAGAGGCAACCCCATCCCTATACTACCCTTTACTATTCCAGCAATTAAAAAAACAATAGCCGTTAAAAAAATTAAATTATTCGTAAAATCACTGTTATAATAATCAAGTAAATCAGACAATTAAAGTTTCTTTACTTTGTGTGGATAGCCCAAAGACCTTTTTATATTGTCCTATTTTATTTTCTGGGCCCATCGCCTTGTTAGAATTGTCTGATAATTTGACGGTCGGACACCCATTAGCGGAAACAGCCTTACATACTAATGAAAAAGGGTCCAACTCACCATTGCCAATCAATTCTCTAAAATCATTGGTTAATAAGGTTCCCCAGCCAAACCCTATTTGGACTTTTTGGTTAAATTTCTGATATAGCTCGATAATCTTTTCTGTATCCAAACCATCTGAAAAAATTATCAATTTCTCTTTGGTGTCTTCACCTTTATTTTGCCACCAGTCAATTGCATGCTGAGCTCCTATTTCAGGATCACCAGAGTCAATTCTTACTCCTGTCCAAGAAGCAAGCCAGTCGGGTGCATTATTTAAAAAATTTCTAGTACCGTATGTGTCAGGTAATATAACCCTTAAATTCCCATCATGCTCTTCATGCCAGTCTTCTAAGACCTTATAGGGAGCTTGTTTTAATTCCTCCTCGGTTTTTGCCAAGGCCGAAAAGATCATGGGAAGCTCATGGGCATTTGTTCCTATCGCTTCAAGCTCACGCCTCATAGCAATTAGACAATTTGATGTACCAATAAATTTTGACCCCATGCCTTCGCACATTGCCTGCACGCACCAATCCTGCCAAAGAAAACTATGGCGCCTTCTAGTTCCAAAATCAGCTATTCTTATGTTTTCAAAAGATTTGAGCTTTTCTATTTTTTCCCATAACTTTGTCATAGCTCTTGCATACAAAACCTGTAACTCGAAACGCCCCATATTTTTTAAAACAGACTTCGATCTCAACTCTGTCAATACGGATAAAACTGGAACCTCCCAAAACATAACCTCGGCCCATTTACCCTCAAAACTTATTTCAAACTGCCCGTCTTTTTTTTTGAGCTGGTACTCTGGTAACTTGAGTTTCTCTAACCAATCTATGAAAGATGGTCTAAATATAGCACGCTTACCATAAAATAAATTTCCCCTTAACCAAGTTGACTCACCCTTACTTAAAGATAAATCTCTTATGTGGTTCAATTGTTCTCGTAATTCTTGTTCGTCTATTATATCGGCAAGAAGTACTTTTCTAGATCTGTTTAAAACGGAAAATTTTACTTTTACATCGGGAGCGTTTCTTAAGACAAATTGAGCCATCAATAATTTGTAAAAGTCTATGTCCAATAGTGAACGGACTATTGGATCAATTTTCCAATTATGGTTATATACTCTGGAAGCTATATCAATCATAAAATCATAACACAAAGATTCTAATGGAAATGCAAGCACTAATAGAATTTAGACCTTTTCAATAATACAAATTGCATTAATAATTTTTTTGTTTTTAATGTGCAAATGTTTAGAAAAATGAATTTTTAAATGGTTATGAAAGAAATAACCGATAAGGAAAAAAGGGTTAAGGTTTATGTCTTTTGAGTTTTTTAATAACAGTGGAAAATTTTTTAAAGGTAACTTGCATGGCCACAGTAATCATTCCGATGGAAAACTTTCACCAGAAGAAGTTTGCAATGCTTACATCGAAAAGGGATATAACTTTATATCAATTACAGACCACTTTCTGGAAATGTTTAATTACCCTATAACATTACCTGAATTAGAAATACAAAATTTTACAGTCATACCTGGTGCTGAGCTACATACTAGCAAAATGGGAAATGGTGAACTTTGGCACATTCTTGCTTTAGGTTTAAATGACAAACTTACACCGCCTAACCAGCCTAACTTCCTTATAAACAGTAAATCAGAAAACATTGAGAGCTTGAGCTCACGTCTTTTCGAGTCTGGTGCTTTCGTGTCACTTACTCACCCTGAATGGAACGGAATGGCACTTCCGGATACGCTTAAGGTCAAGAAAGTACATGCTATAGAAATATATAATCACAGCTGTGCCATTGAGTGTGATAGAGGATCAGGGGTTGCCGTGTTGGATCAAATACTCAATCATGGCAAAGAGATCAATATTATAGCAACAGACGACTCCCATTTTTACATCAATGATGCCTTTGGTGGTTGGGTTATGGTGAAGTCTGAAAGTAATAGTAAAGAGGCTATACTTGAAGCTCTTAGAAGCGGTCACTACTATTCTTCCCAAGGCCCTGAATTCAAAAATATCCGACTCCAAAATGGACGACTAGAAGTAGAGTGTACACCCATTGAAAAAATTATTGTTAATGGATACGGGTCAGCAAGTACTTACCGGGATAAAACCAATATGGAGTCTGCAATTTTTAATTTAAACTTACTTCCGCAAAAAAAATGGTTAAGAATCACTATAATTGATAAAAAGGGTAATAGGGCTTGGACCAATCCATTCTATGATTACTGACCGTTGTCCTATATCGTTTGAGATATAAATTTTGTTATCTCATCGAAGACGGATCTGGCTTTTTTAGATAGATGACGCGCTCTTAAAAATCCATGGGGTAACCCTTTTCCTTCCAAAAACGTTATATCACACCCATGTTGCTCAAGGCTTTCAAAATAACCCGGATAATCTTGTGCTAAGGGATCTATTTCAGCACTGACAAGTAGTGTCTTGGGCATATTATCATTATCAAAATTTCTAGTAAGATCATGAAGGCCCCTCTTTTCGGGAAGGCCTGCACACTTATGATAAAAATCTACATCATCTTGAGTTAATAATGGTGCATCAGAAAACTGTCTCTTATTAGACCCACTAATGTGGCCAGCCAAGTCAGGATAGATGAGAATTTGAGCCTCTGGACGAATTGTAACATTTCTAACCTTATTCGAAACAAAACCCGCTAAAGTGCCTCCCGCACTATCACCAACCAGAACTAGCCTTCTTTCAGGATTTTTTATATAATAGTAAAAGCGAATGGCATCTATAAAAAACTCAGGGTACTTGACTTCTGGAGCCAGTGAATAGTCCAACAAGAAAACATTAACTCCAGTGCCTTCGCAAATTTCGGCACATATATCATCATGACTTTCAAGACCACCGAGAACAAATCCTCCTCCATGAAAATAAATCAGATCAGACTTATTGTCAGCACCGGTAGAATACTGTCTATAGTTTAAAGATCTTTCTTTGAATGAGACTTTTTTATCTTCAACCAGTACGTTTGGAGGTCTAGCTTGTTTAAAATATTTCACCATTTCATTGTAGCTTTTCCGTATGTCTTCTATTGAATTCCCCACATATTTTTTTGGGAAAGTCTCAGAAATTCGTATAAATTTCTTTATTTCGTCGTCGAAAATTTTTTCATACTTTGGGATCATGTTCGATCTTTATTTACGTAAGGTCAACAATTGAAATATTAATGTTTTCTCTTGTCATAGTTTGAATTGTTACTTAACATTTAATCAAATCTATACAATAAATGAAAAAAATCTTTCCATAACGGAACGATTTACTCAAAAATTTAGGGGAGAAATTAAAGTGAAAGATAAATTCATAAAAGCTCAACAAGAGAAATTGACGCTAGGAGCAATTGATCGACGACAGTTTATGACATCGGCAATCGCTGCGGGTATTGCAATACCCACAGCCTTGTCATTGGCTAGTGATGCAATTGCGGCAACACCAAAGAAAGGCGGCAAATTTAGAATGGGTTTAGGGCACGGCTCGACTACGGATACGCTCGACTCAGGGACATCGGAAAACCATTTTACTCTCGTCAATGGGTACACCTTTGGAAACCATCTAACCGAAATCAACAGCGATGGAAAGCTTGTAGGTGAACTAGCTGAAACTTTTGAGTCGGATGATGGTAAAACTTGGGTGTTTAACTTAAGAAAGGGTGTTGAGTTTCACAACGGAAAAACGATGACATCAGAAGATGTTCTAGCGTCTTACGAGCATCATATGGGCGAAAAGTCAACTTCTGCTGCAAAGGGATCACTTTCACCTGTAAAGAGTATAAAGGCTGATGGTAAATACAAAGTGATCATGGAACTAGACAGCCCTGATACCGACTTCCCTTACATTGTAAGTGACTATCACATCTCTATTAGGCCGGCTGGTGATATGACCTCAGGAGTTGGTACTGGTGGATACATCGTTCAATCCTTTGAACCAGGTGTAAAGTCTGTTTTAAAGAGAAATCCAAATTACTGGAAAGAGGGTGCAGCACATTTTGATGAGGTAGAATTACTATCAATCGTTGACCCAAATGCTAGACAAACTGCTTTGATAAGTGGCGAAATTGATGCAATGGATAGAGTTGATCTAAAAACTATCAATTTAATGAAGCGTAACCCAAATATAAACATTATGCAGGCAACAGGAACAGCTCACTATACCTTTCCAATGAGACTAAATGTTGATCCTTTTGGTGATTACGACTTGAGGATGGCCTTGAAGTGGGCAGTGGATCGTCAAGAGCTTGTTGACAAAATTCTTCTTGGTTATGGAGCAGTAGGTAACGATATTCCAATCGGTACTGCTAATTATTTCCATAACTCGGACCTACCTCAAAGAGAATTTGATGCTGATAAAGCCGCTTTTCACTACAAAAAATCGGGTCACTCCGGAAAAATACAATTATCAGCCGCTGATGCCGCATTCGCTGGTGCAGTTGATGCTGCCCAATTGATGGCAAACTCTGCAAAAAAAGCTGGAATTGACATCGAAGTAATCCGTGAACCGAACGACGGATATTGGTCTAATGTGTGGAATAATGACGCAAAAGGCTGGTGTGCATGCTACTGGGGTGGACGACCCGCTGAGACTATGATGTTCTCAGCCGCTTATGTCGCCGAGTCAAAATGGAATGACACTATGTGGAAAACAACCGACTCAGCTGTTAAGTTTAATAAACTTGTTAAAGACGCTAGGAAAGAACTCAACGAGAGCAAGAAGCGGGATATTCTTTATGAATGCCAGCGTTTAATTTATGATGATGGTGGATTGCTTTGCCCTCTCTTTAACAGTTACGTGAGTGCAAACAGCAAGAAGATTGCCCATGGCAAAATAGCAGCTAACTGGGATAGCGATGGCGCCAAGTGTGTTGAGCGTTGGTGGTTTGCATAATATTTAGAGGTTAATTTAAATAGGAAGGGCAGAATTATCTGCCCTTCTAAAAAAAATAGATATTTCTTTGCATCCTGTAATTAAAACAGTTCTTGAGCGTTTGGGGTTGGGCTTGGCCACCCTTTTCTTCGTTTCTATAATCATTTTCTCAGCAATTGAAATGCTGCCCGGAGACTTCGGACAAGCAATACTTGGACAAGCAGCATTACCAGAAACAGTGGCTGCTTTCCGACAGGAATTAGGGCTTGATAAACCTGCATATATTCGATACTTCGACTGGGCACTAGGTGCAATACAAGGGGATCTTGGAACATCTTTTTCTGGACGTAATGCTTCAGGCGCCGACAGATCCGCTGAAGTGGTAGATAAAATCGCTCCAAGACTATGGAATACACTGTTTCTGGCTTCAATGGCAGCTCTTATTGCCGTTCCTCTATCTTTAATATTAGGGATATTAACGGCCCTCTATCGTAACTCGTTTTTTGACAGATCTGTAAACACAGCCACCTTGACAACAATTTCATTTCCTGAATTCTTTGTTGCTTATATCTTGATTTTATTTTTTGCCTCGCTTAATCAGATATTTCCATCTCTGGCCAACGTCGACCCTGATACAAATTTTGGTGAAAGAATTTACCGCACAGCACTTCCTGCTTTCACGTTAACATTAGTGATCGTTGCTCATATGATGAGAATGACACGAGCAGCAATTATAAATCTACTTGCTAGCCCTTACATACAGATGGCCAAACTATCAGGGGCCTCTCAAACAGAAATTATTCTTAAACATGCGTTACCCAATGCTTGGGCTCCTATCGCAACTGTTATAGCCTTCAATTTAGCGTATCTTGTTGTAGGCGTGGTGGTCGTAGAGGTCGTTTTTGTATACCCTGGCGTTGGTCAATTGATGGTAGATGCGGTTAGGACACGTGACATACCTGTTGTACAGGGATGTGCTCTTATCTTCGCTGTTACGTACATTCTATTAAATCTTATCGCAGATATAATTGGTATTGTTACTAACCCAAGATTACTGCATCCTAAATGAATAAAGATACCAACACATATTCCGCTGCTGGCGAAGTGGGCTCTGTTTTAGAGAGCCGATCAACTTTCACAAGACTAAAGATTGAACTTAATAAGGCACCACTTACCGCAAAATTTGGCATTTTTATAATAATTGTTTTTGTTGGGTTAGCTATTTTTGCTCCCCTTATAGCGCCTTATGGTGAGGCTGAAGTCTTTCCTGAGCCTTATGCACCTTGGAGTGCAAATCATATATTTGGAACCGACCAGATCGGTCGTGATATATTTTCAAGATTGATATTTGGGGCCCGAAATACAGTTGGAGTTGCTTTTGCTACAACAATTCTTGCTTTTTTAATAGGAGGCGCATTAGGGTTGGCTGCTGCTATTAATAGGTCTTATCTGGATCTTTTTTTAAGTAGAACAGTAGATGTTTTAATGGCTATCCCTCAGCTCATTTTTGCATTGGTTTTGTTGTCCATCTTCGGCTCAACCGTTATAAACCTTATCATAATAATCGCGGTGTTGGATTCTACGCGCGTCTTTCGCCTTACGAGAGCAGTTTCTCTTAATGTTGTCGTTATGGATTATGTAGAGGTTGCTAAATTGCGTGGAGAAAATATAAGCTGGGTGATGCGAAAGGAAATTTTACCAAACATTCTTCCGCCTTTGATAGCGGAGTTTGGTCTTCGTTTTTGCTTTGTATTCCTATCAATTGCTGCGCTCTCTTTTTTAGGGGTTGGCATTCAACCGCCAACTGCGGATTGGGGTTCCATGGTTAGAGAAAATGCATCTCTCATACAGTTTGCCCAATATGATTTAAAGGCAGCTATGACACCACTTTTACCCGCGGCAGCAATTGCTCTACTTACAGTAGCCGTCAATTTTGTGGTTGATTGGTTTTTACATAAAACCAGTGGAATTAAAGATGAAAAATAAAAAAGACAATACTACTCTTCTCCAAATCAAAGACTTAAAGATTGAAGGTTTCTCCGATGAAAGATGGCATAAAATCATTAAGGGAGTGAATTTACAGCTTAAAAGAGGAGAGGTGCTCGGACTGATTGGTGAGTCTGGAGCTGGAAAGTCCACGCTGGGTCTTGCAGCCATGGGCTATACACAACCTGGATGTCGTATTACAGGAGGTCAAATTAATTTTGACGGTGTTGACCTTTCAAAGCGTACTGACTCGGAAAAAAGAAAGTATTGGGGCAATAGAATGACGTACGTAGCTCAATCAGCTGCCGCTTCATTCAATCCAGCTCATCGTTTAATTAATCAAACTACTGAGTCAACCATCAGGGCTGGCCTGAAAAAGCAAAGTGAGGCATTTGATGAGGCACGCGCTCTTTATGATGCTCTTAATCTGCCCAATCCAGAAACTATTGGTGAAAGATATCCACACCAAGTCTCGGGTGGGCAACTTCAGCGAATAATGACGGCTATGGCTATGTCACCTAATCCTGATTTAATTGTGTTTGATGAGCCTACCACTGCACTAGATGTAACTACCCAAGTTGAGGTCCTTGCCGCAATGCGTGACATCGTGAAAACATATGGCACAGCAGCAATATATATAACACATGACCTTTCCGTCGTTGCGCAAATGGCGGATAGAATTAAGGTTTTGAGATACGGTGAAGAAGTTGAGGAAGCAGTGACACGAAAAATGTTAAAGTCTCCAAAAGAAGATTATACGAAAAGCCTTTGGTCTGTTCGATCTATTCAAAAGCCTGAGAAAAAAAGTAAAGACATTATTTTAGAGGTTAAAAATGTAGATGCGTTCTATGGAAGTTTTCATGTATTGAAAAATATTAATATAAAATTGCCCTTGGGCCGGACGGTGGCATTGGTCGGTGAAAGTGGGTCAGGGAAATCAACGGTGGCCCGCGTGATTACTGGATTACTGGAGCCAAAAATAGGTTCTGTAAAATTTAAAAATCGTGAATTGCCTCCATCTCTGAAGGGAAGAACTAAAGACCAACTTCAAAAAGTTCAAATGATCTATCAGATGGCTGATGTTGCAATGAACCCTAAGCAGACCGTTTATGATATTATCAGTCGGCCTGCTAGCTTTTTTGCTGGCTTAACGGGTGCTAATTTACGAAAAAGAGTAATTGAACTCTTAGAGCAAATAGATCTGGATGAAAGTTTTATAGACAGATATCCGAGTGAACTATCTGGGGGGCAAAAACAACGCATTTGTATAGCAAGGGCTTTAGCTGCTAATCCAGAGGTAGTAATATGCGATGAGGTGACTTCAGCATTGGATCAGATCGTCCAAGAGGGAATTCTTAAGCTTTTAGGACGATTGCAGAAAGACTTGAATCTCTCCTATATTTTCATAACGCATGACATCGCTACAGTTAAGGCAATATCAGACGAGGTTGTCGTTATGAATGAAGGAGAAGTTGTTGAACAGGGTTTAAAAAGTGAAATATTTTCACCACCACATCCAGAATATACAGAATTGCTACTTTCCTCCGTGCCCGAAATGGATCCAGATTGGCTTACGGATCTATTGAAAGCTCGAAGTTATTAGGAGATTAATATGAAAATTATTTGGCTAGGGCATGGAAGCTTTAGAATAGAAATTGAAGATCGGGTTATGCTTATAGATCCTTGGTTGAATGGCAACCCGTTATTCCCCGCGGAAAAAAGACAAGAAGCATTACACGGCATAACTGATATTCTTATCTCTCACGGACACTTTGACCATACGAATGATACTATAGAAATAGCTAAAGAAACGAATACCCCCATTTATGGAATAGCAGATCTAATGTCGTATTGGGAAGAGAGTGAAGGAGTTACTACAACTGGATTTAATAAAGGTGGAACTGTTAATCTTGGAAACGTTAAAGTTACTATGGTAAATGCTGTTCACAGCTCATCTATGATGAAAAATGGCCAGATAATGTACACTGGTGCTGAAGCTGGCTTTGTAATTGAGGGTGAAAATAACACAATTTATTTTTCTGGGGATACCGACGTCATGGCTGACATGGAAATAATTAACGACCTTCACAAACCAAATATTGGCATTCTATCCTGTGGTGGACACTTCACTATGGATATGAAAAGGGCAGCCTATGCAGCAAAAAAATATTTTAACTTTAAGAAACTAATTCCCTGTCACTACAAAACATTTCCTCTGCTCGAACAAAATGCAGATGTTCTAACAGAAGAACTGGGCTCAAATATAGTTGTTGAGCCCGAAGTTATGAGCCCAATAGAGATCTAATACTGCTATTTTATAGCTCCTTCGGGCAAATGAATTCTTGAATCTTGAACATCGTATCGCCAGCGTGTGCCCACTTTTCTATCGTGGATGTAAGAGTACAAAAAGCGGCAGTAGGATATTTGTGTTCAACTCTATTCAGTAAATTCGAGTTTTGCTCGGTGTCTGAGAGACGCAGAACTGTCTCTTGTATGGCTGGATTATGTCCCACAATAAGTACTGATGATATGTCATCTTTTATTTTAGATATGAACTCCAACATCATATGATCGTCAAAAGTATAGAGATCTTTTTTATACATTATCTCTGTATCCTTAAGGGAGGGTTTTATGATTTCAATTGTCTCCACTGCTCTTAAGGCGGTTGATGAGAATACACTATCAAAATTCTTATTCGCGGTTTCAAAGAAATCTTTCATAATTGTTGATGCTCTTTGCCCTCTATCTGCCAATCTACGGTCATGATCAGACACCAACGGAGAGGTCCAGTCTGATTTAGCATGACGTATAAAGGATAGAGATTTCATTTTTTTATCAATTTCTTTTATTAATTTCTTAAACCAATTGAAATTTTTCCAAGTAGCAATAATTCCGACAAGTGTAAAACATTAAGGTTCCAAGTCGAGCTTTAACTAATAATTTCGACAATTACAAACTATTCGAGGTAGAGTAATCAAATTCTGCAAGGGAAGCTGACCTATACTTGGTTCTTAAATATTTACTTTCAACAATTGTCGACTTCCACCAACAATATGACCCATGTCTCCATGCAAAAGCTGCCCTAATTTTTCTATAACGCTCATATAAATCAGGCCGTTCAACAAATTTCCAAAAACTATTAAAGTCTTTTGCGGAGAAAGGTGTTCCGTTAGCGAGTATCTGGAAACCTGGTGAAATAAATGAAAATATATCCTCACAGATGTCCCCTTTTGCTGGTGTTTGCCAATCAATTAACTTTATGCCTCCTCTAAATTCACTTATCAAATTCTGCCTTATATCTCTATGTAAGAGTGAAAATTTTTTAAGTGGTGGGATCTGCTCCGGGTGCGGTCTTTTCACTTTAGGCAATTTTTGGCACTTTGCCAGAAACACATCTCCCTGTTTCAAAAGTTCCTCTGGTTCACAACTGACCTCCTTAAATTTTTCTGGATTGATCCTCTCTTTTTCCAAAATAAGCTCTGCCACTGCCTTGATGTCATTTTGCCAAGGAATACCCTCAACATATCTGTAGGCAATAATAGAAAGATCAGGCCATGATTTCACAAATTTAGGTGCAATATTTATCTGTTTCACAGTTTTAAGTGCCTTTTCTTCTTCCTGTAAAGAATTCTCAAATAAAGATCCTGGAGGAACCTTGAGGTATTTTTTCAACACAATCTCCTGCGCTCCTTTATACCTCCAAACATGATTAGAGTGGCCACCAACCATCTTTATTAAATTTTCTTGGACATCTTCACTTTTATTTTTTGCCAGTGATACAACTATATTTTCTAAATCCATTGATGCTACTTATGTCCGACTTCTAACAATTTAATAATTAACTTTATTAAATTGCGAAATACTTATCATAAAAAAAATTCATACGTGTACTTAATCTTCTCATTTGTGTGGATGACCCATCTGGTAGAAAAATGACAAAGCACTTAAAAAACGCCTTAACTTAAAGGGGGATTTCATACATTTATTAACAATTGATATATAAATTTGTTTACATAAAAATTTCATATTTCTGACAAAATTTCTTAAAAATCCTTCAGCAACCTTGAGCTTTTGAAAGGATATATAGAATGAAATTTATAAGGACTAAAGCAGTCGCACTTTTCTTGCTCTTTTTCTCGATATCGCCATCCTTCGCCAAAACAGAGATTCATTGGTGGTATGGAAATAGTGGGTTCTTGGGAGACGTAATTATAGAAATAGCGAAAAGATTTAATGAGTCTCAAGACGATATCGTAGTTATTCCTACTGGCAAAGGAAGTTATGAAGATAACTTATCGGCTACAATTGCAGCTTACAGAGCTGGAGACCATCCACACTATACACAAGTCTACGATGCAGGCGCCGCTATCATGGTTGCTCAAGTGAAAAATGGAGTGGTAATTGGTTTTGAAGAAATGGGGGAAAAATACGGCATAGACGTAAATGCAGACAACTACATTCCCCAAGTAAAAAACTTTTATGCCGATGCTGATGGCAAAATGATTGGAGTACCCTTTAATAGTTCAACATGTATCATGTATGCAAACATGGATATACTGAAAAAAGTTGGAGTTGACGTACCGACGACTTATGAGGAATTTGAAGAAATAGCTCAAAAGATTAAAGACGCAGGATACATTCCGCTCGTTCAAAGTCATGATCCCTGGATTTGGACTGAAAACTTTTTTTCAAGGCACAATTTATTAATGACAGATGGAAACAATGGATTTGATGACGTTCCAACCAAAACTTTGTTCTCTGAAACTCCGGAGTTTATAACTCATTGGACAAAGGTAAAAGAATGGCATGATAAAGGTTGGTATGCCTACAAGGGAAGAGGATGGGGTGATAACCAAGCTCCGTTTAACGCAGGTGAAGCGGCTTTTTGGTTTGGCTCTTCTGGTTCTTTTGGTGGAATAAAGGATTTACCAATTAATTTTACTACCAATCAAATTCCTTACTGGAGCTCAATTACAGGCGGCAAGGCATATCCCACTTTTATTGGTGGCGCGGCAAACTGGATCTTAAATGGCCATACTGAAGAGGAATACGCTGCGCTAGCAAAGTTCATCAAGTTTATGGGCTCACCCGAAATGGACCTTTATTATCATAATACTACTGGTTATACAGTCGTGACCAAAGGTGGTGGACAGCTTGCAGAAACAATAAATTTTTACAGAACTTCACCGTATCATAAAACCGCTCCAGAACAGTTAAATCTGGAAGGCGCAACTATTCCTGGTGGATATAGGGCAGGAAATTGGCCACAAATAAGGGAGGTTATTTATGAGAATTTCCCAAAAATCTTGACTGGTGAGCTTTCAGTAGAAGAAGCTATGAAAAGAACCGATGAAGGAGCATCAAAATTGCTTGCTCAGTTTGCTAAGACTTTGTAAGCCAATCAAAAATAATATGGAGGGAGGGGTTTTCCTCCCTCCCTTTTGCTAATGAAAAAAGTACAATTTAAATCCAAATATACCCAATATATTTTTTTAGCTCCAACGCTGATAATTATATCAATTTTTCTTTATCTTCCTATAGTGCAAACGTTTAGAGATGCATTCACGACGCAAGATGCGTTCGGCTTCGGTAGGTTTTTTGCAGGATGGGACAACTTTAAATTTGTGCTATCAGATCCCTCATATCTTGTAGCACTTAAATTCACTTTTATTTACATATTTGTCATAACTGTTATCTCTTGCTCTTTAGGGCTGTTATTGGCGGTTCAGGCCAATAAAGTTATACATGGAAAAAGCGCTTACAAGACCCTTTTGATTTGGCCGTATGCTATAGCTCCTGCAGTTGTTGGGGTAACTGCTCAATATTTTTTTAGCGAAAGGTTTGGTATCCTATATGCTCTATTTAATTCTCTATGGGGGTTTGACTGGACCGCAAATATTTTTGATGCCTATATCTACTTATTCATAGCGGGATCTTGGAAACAAATCAGCGCGAACTTTATTTTTTTTCTTGCCGGGTTGCAAACGATACAAAAATCAGTTATCGAAGCTTCTTTAATTGATTGCAGAAGCAGTCTGCGTCGGTTCTGGACAATCACTTTCCCCCTACTAATGCCAACAACGTTCTTTCTCGTGATTATCAATATCACTTATGGTTTTTTCGACACCTTCGGGATTATTGATACTACGACGATTGGAGCGCCTTCAGGGGAAACTAAAACTTTAGTATATAAAGCATATATAGACGGTTTTCGAGGATTAGATTTGGGAGCTGCGGGTGCTCAGTCAATAATTATGATGCTATTAGTACTCACCATAACAATAATTCAGTTTCGTTACATAGAAAGGAGGATTCACTACAATTGATTATCAATCGTCTTACTCAAATGTTTGCACACTTTATATTACTATTGGGAGTTTTACTTATGGTAATTCCTATTTGGCTAGCCTTTACAAGCTCAACCCATGATAATGTGACCCTAATAACAGAAGGGATGCAGTGGTACCCAGGACCTCTATTTATCGAAAATTATGACGAGGTGTTGAACGAAAAAGGGGGGTTTTCAGAAGAAATAACAGCTACTGGCATGCTGATAAATAGTTTTATAATGGGGCTAGGGATCGCCACACTTAAGGTTATTATTTCGATGATGGCTGCTTATTCACTCGTTTATTTCCGATTTAGCTTAGCCACACCCATTTTCTGGTTTATCTTCATAACTTTGTTAGTTCCCTTAGAGGTCAGAATATTTCCCAGCTACAAAATTGTATCTGATATGGGCTTGACAAACAGCTATACTGGCCTCGTACTCCCATTAGTTGCCTCGGCAACTGCAGTTTTTTTCTTTAGACAATTTTATAAGTCAGTTCCTGATGAACTTCTTGAGTCAGCCAAGCTTGATGGAGCTAATAGCTGGAGATTTTTTATTGACTTTTTAGTGCCCCTTTCAAAAACGATGATTGCAGCGATGTTTATTTTTATGTTTGTTTTTGGATACAGCCAATACTTATGGCCTCTTTTAATGACTACTGATGAGAAGTACTGGACAGTTGTAATGGGGATGAAATTAATCTATGTCGAATTATACGAAGGTGTGTCTTTACCTAGAGTGGGGCAAAGGTTTGCGTATATTATACTATCAATAATACCGCCCGTTCTCATTGTTGTTTTGTTGCAACGTTGGTTTATTAAGGGTCTTATACAAACGGAGAAGTGAATGAGTTTTATAAACCTTAAGAACGTTGTAAAAGTATATCCAGATGGAACCCAGGCTATTTTCAACTCTTCTTTATCGATTGAGAAGGGTGAATTAGTTGTCTTTGTTGGGCCCAGCGGTTGTGGAAAGTCAACATTACTTAGAATGATAGCTGGGTTAGAAGACGTAACGGAGGGAGAAATAGACCTAGATGGAAACAGAATTAATGAAATAGACCCCTCTGAGAGGGATATAGCAATGGTTTTCCAGAATTATGCCTTATACCCCCATATGTCAGTCTATAATAATATCGCTTATGGCCTAAGAAGTAGAGGAATAAAAAAACTGGAAATAGAAGCACAGGTTACAAATGTTTCAGAATTACTTCAAATTGGCGATCTATTGAGTAAAAAACCAGGTCAACTATCAGGAGGACAAAGACAACGCGTTGCCATGGGGAGAGCAATAGCTCGTGATCCAAAAGTATTTTTATTCGATGAACCACTTTCAAATTTAGACGCAAAACTACGGGTCCAGGTGCGACTGGAAATAAAAAAATTACAAAGAAAAATGGGAACGACTAGTATTTTCGTTACTCATGATCAAACTGAAGCAATGACCCTGGGTGATCGATTAGTTGTTATGAATAAAGGAGTGATGGAGCAAGTGGGTACTCCAATGGAAATTTATTATCACCCCAAAACTAAATTTGTAGCAGAATTTATCGGCACTCCTAGCATGAATTTCATCACAGGCAGTATAAAAGATAAGACCTTTAAAGCTTCGAGTTTCGCTGTACCAGCTAGATATGAAGATAAAGATGATGTTATCCTAGGAGTGAGGCCTGAAGATATATCAATCACTAAAGCTACAACCGGTGTCAAATGTAAGGTGGAGCTTATTGAAAAACTTGGTTCGAGTACCGTCATATACTGTGTTGATATGAAGGAAAATCAACTTTGCGTAAGTACTCAATCACGTGCTAGCGTGGAGGTAGGAGACACCATACACATATCTACAAATAATAAAGCCTTGCATTTTTTTGATAGGGAAACTTCTAAAGCGTTAACTAAATAGATTTCTGTAAGCTTTTTCGCCTTATTATTGAAGAGAGACAAGGGCATCTTAGTTCATTTGACAAACAACAAAAGAATTAAATGCTAATTGTTTAATCTATAAGCATAGTTTGTACCCATACAAATAGGTAAAAAATAAGGACGATGTTTTGCTTGTTCTTGCCTTAAGTTACATTCCGTTGTCTTAAAAAGCCAGCCCTCTTTCGCTGAGATAAGAAAATGCTATTGGTATTTCTCCATAGTTTTTGAGTTCTAGGATTAAATGTGGGTTGCTCTCTAAGAAACTTAGGGATTGGAAAACAGAATGCCAATTAATTGTTCCATTGCCGGGTGCTTGGTGTCGGTCTGCATAACCATCACCATCTTGAATATGAACATGCTTCAATAGATTGCCTGCGTCTTCAACAAAAATATCGACGGGTGGGGCTTTAGAAGCAAGCCCTGCTATATGTGCATGCCCAGTATCTATCGAAAGCTTTAGAGAATTAGATTCAATGCTCTCAACTAGCTGCCTTCTAGTCTGTGGATTGATATCCTTAATATTTTCCATAACCAACTCGACTCCTTCATTTTCTGCAATCTTTAGAGCTGGAGAAATAATTCTTGCTACTACGTCAAAGACTTGTTCCAATGCTCGCTTACCATTGTAGATATTGAATCTATTAAATTCGTGCCAGTTATCAAATGGTGAGTGCATAACCATTTGTATCGCACCGGTTTCTGCTGCTGCTTCTACCCCTTGACAAAGTCTTTTAGAGATTACTTTTGCAACCTCAGAGTCAAAGCAAGAAAAGTCTAAACCCCAAAATGGGCCATGCACCCCCAGTCTTCCATTAAACCCTTTCAGTTTCTTTTTAGCAGTTTGAGCAATATTTTTCCAATCTTCGTTTATGTAAATTTCATTGCTGACGAAATCTTGAAGTTCTAAATCTCTTTCATCATCGAATAACCAAGGTTTATGATTTTCAACTTCACTTATTGGCATTGCCGCCCCAATTTTAAATGGTTTCATCTGAGATCTCCTTTTAAGGTCAGCATTTTCCAGTTTTATTACAAAAAAATGAAAATTTTATCAAAAATTTCTAATTATTTATGTCGCTTTTTTAAAATAAAATTTACTTATTAGTAAGCAAAAAAGATAAACTTCAATAATCGGATACAATGTTAAAAGACTAGAAAAGCAAAAGAGAAAAAATTGAATGACATATAAAAAAAACATAGCAGAGTTTATAGGTACCTCTTTTTTATTAGGGACGATAGTCGGCTCAGGCATAATGAGTGAAAGGCTTTCAGCAGGAATTGAGTCTTTGGCTTTATTAGGAAATACCATAGCTACAGGGGCGATTTTATTTGTTATGATCACAATTCTAGCTCCAGTTTCGGGCGCTCACTTCAATCCAGCAGTATCACTAGTTATGCGTTTAAGAGGGAATCTTAATAATGTTGAGCTTTCTACATACTTACTTTCCCAAATAGCGGGATCAGTTTTTGGAACCTGGGTTGCTCATTTTATGTTTGATGTAAGTATCATACAATTTTCGTCAAAGATAAGAACGGGCTCACCAATTTATATTGCCGAGTTCGTTGCGACTTTTGGCCTAATTTTTACTATATTGCTAGGATCAAGATATAGTCCCAGAAAGGTACCCGCATTAGTAGGCTTATATATAACAGGTGCTTATTGGTTCACCTCTTCTACCAGTTTTGCTAACCCAGCAGTAACATTCGCTAGGACCTTGACGGATACATTTTCAGGCATTAATTTCTCTGATCTTCCCTTTTTTATATTATTTCAAGTATTAGGTGGAGTTTCTGCACTTACTGTTTGTAACCTAATTGAAAATGGTAGGAAATGATGTTATGCGGTTGAATTAGGCGGACCTCTTATGTTTGTATACTATAAAAAGGCGCCCTAATTTACTCATTTAAGCTACAGCTTTTCGACCATCAGATGCCAATGCCATGAGTTTGGTTTATCATGTTCTTGCATAGTAAGCCGATTAAATTCAAAATCCTTAAATATCGACGTTAATTCGTTGGCAGTACAATAATAATGAGGATGAGCCTTATCGCTTTCAGAGTCTGAATTGACAATCCAAGTGTTTGTGGAAATCTCTTTGCAATCGAATTCACTTTTTAAAAGGTCAATTCTTTTCTTAGGGAGCATGGTTCCATGAAACGTGCCTCCAGGTTTCAGTACTCTTTTTATCTCATTTACAGTATCGATTAAAATATTGTGATTACCATGGTAAATCACATTCCACGATAACACGTGATCGAAGTAATCATTAGCAAAGGGTAATTGATCCATTTTTCCAAGTACTGTTTTTATAGAAATACTTTTTTCCTTTCCTAACTGCTCAATAGAAGCAAGTCCACTTTCTGCTGCATCAAAAGCAGTAACCTCACAACCGTTTTCCGCAAAAGGAAGGCTATGCCGGCCTACCCCGGCACCGAGATCTAAAACCTTTTTAGATGGCCCGATATTTTCGAAAGTTGCGAGCACCTCTGGCTCAGCTACAGTCCATTTCTCAGTAACAATTTTATTATCCCATTCAGTATTCCAATACTGATACGCCGTATCTGTTTTTGACATTTTTCTATCTTTCTTTTCCAAATGCGTTATTTCCCGCTCTTAACAGATCCATCAAGTATCTTTAAGCGAGCATAACTACTAATTTGTTCTACGAACAATATTAACACAAACATTAAGCCTATTACAATAACAGCTCTATCGTAAGCCATCCAATTAAAAAGACTGTTTAATTCCATTCCGATTCCACCAGCACCAACTAGACCTAACACTACTGATCCTCTTACAGACTTTTCTAAGGCGAAAAGCGATGTCGTTATAAAGCCAGGCATGGCGGCAGGAATGATTGCTGAAAAAGTACTGTCTAGCTTTGACGCTCCACTACTCTCTATACCTTCAGCTGCACTCCTTTCAACATCCTCCATCTCTTCAGCAAAAAATCTACCTACAAATCCTATTGTGTCTATCGCAATCGTTAATGTGCCTGCAAAAGCTCCAAGCCCTACAACCATTACAAATATTATTGCCCATACTAAATCAGGTATTGTTCGCATGAATGTTATTAGAAACTTTGCAACTACTTGAAGCATTCTTGCCGGGATGCTATTTCCGAATAAGCCTCTTGAGGCCATCAGCGCAAATAAAAAACCTACAATTATTCCTAAAAACGTACCAAAAATTGCCATTTGAGCCGTCTCAATTAAGAGCAAAATATACCTGTTAAAATCATTCCAGCTTAATCTATGCTCGCTAATAGGAGGAAAGGCTTCACTGAGAAACCTACCAATGTACTCACTGCTTCCAAATAATTTGCTAAAGGAAAAACCGGAGCCATCAAGAGCCCACACCATAATCAAAAAGAAAACAATAATGGATATATATTGAAAGGATGAGATTTGTTCAAATCTTTTTGGGGTTTTCATTTTCTGTTTCTATCAATTAAACGAATCTTACAGAGCTGTCGTATTGTGCAATTAATTTTTTTGGATCTATCGTTTTACTTGCTTTGAAGAAACTTATTTCACCGTCTTTTAAAGCTAAAACTTTGTCAGAATATTTTACTGCATCTTCAACATTGTGGGAGGTAAATATGACTGTCATCTTTTCTTTTTTACATAGTTCTGTGAGAAGCTCCATAACTGTTTTTGCAGCTACTGGGTCAAGGCTAGCGACTGGCTCATCAGCAAGTAATAATTTGGGTTTTTGCATCAGAACTCTTGCTATTGCAACTCTTTGAGATTGTCCTCCTGAAAGGGTGTCAACTCGTTTCATCGCAAGGTGAGTTAAATTCACCTTCCGTAGGCAATCCATTGCCCTTGACCTAGAAGCTTGGGGTGCCAGAAAATGAAACCATCGTGTTACTCGCTTTAAACCGCTAGTGATATTTCCAAAATCTCCATGAATAACATTAGACAACACACTCAGTCGAGGAACTAGATTATGCCGTTGAAAAATAAACCCTACATCTCTTCGTATTTGTCGTAGCCGATGGCTATTTAAATTTGTTATTTCCTTGTCAAAAACTTTGATACTTCCACTCGATGGCTCAATTAAGCGGCTGCAACATCTCAGCAAGGTAGATTTACCTGCTCCATTAGAACCAATTATCGCTAATAAACTTTGCGAATTAACGCTAAAAGAAAGACCTTTTAAAACAGATTCGCTACCGAAGCTTTTTTTTAAATCTTTTATTTCTAAATCAATCATATATCAAGCGCCCTATAGTAGCATAGAGCGCTCTCCATGCATCTATGGATTAGTCTTGAATATCAAATTCGGGCAATCCAGCTGTCCTGTACATGGCTCTTACTACATCATAGTCCGAATCATTAACTTCCAGCAATCTTGTGCCAATATATTTATCATTGGCTGGCTTACCTTTATCATCAAGCCCAGCTAAAATTCCAGCAATCAGCGAATCTTCATTATCTTTCATTGCCTTGGTTACTTTATCTATTTCAGCCTGCGTCAAATGACCTCCACCCATCATCATATCGTAGGGCAGATCACCCGACCTAGCTAACACCTTGAACTGACCTTGATTTTCGGGTGTTCTATTATATTTGATCCAAGAGCTAATTCGAACACCAATTGCCGCTGTATCACCTCTCTCTAGCCCAGCATGTTGCAATGCCTTCTTTGTATGGATTACTTTGATGTCTTTCATTGGGTCTACTCCATGGTCCATCATTACTTGCATCGGACAAAAATGTCCAGATGTCGACCCAGGCTTAGCAAAAGAGACTGCTTTACCTTTTAAATCTTCCATCTTCATTATTCCTACTCCTGTCTTAACGACAATACCGCAGTAATAATCTGGTCTCGCAATCGCAATCATTGCTTGAGAATTTGTAAGCTTGTTAATTGCCACATACTCCGCAGGACCTGTTATTGCAAAATCTAATTTCTTTCCTCTCAAAGCCTCTGCTGTTGCAGTTTGATTGCTTACGGCAAAAAATTCAAAAGTATCACCAGTGGCTTTTTCTAAAGCTTCCTTAAATGGTCCCCACTCAGAGATAAGAGCATCCATTCCTTCAATATCAGTAACAGCCATTTTGTAATTTTTCGCTGAAACTACTGAGCCTATCCCTAGGGATAAGCATATTAACAATATAGTTTTAATAACAGATTTCATAATTAACTCCTTGCTTTTCCTTACCATGAAAGAGTTCATTAACGCTTTTGTGACAGAAACCTAATAAATTTTTGACAATTTTATACCCTCATAAGATATCCACGATATTATTTCTTTTTCAGAAAAAAAGGGAGAACTCTACAGGCACTAGATTCTCCCTTTGAGGGAAAAGAGATCTAATTGTATTCAGATAAATAATACAAAAAGATAACATTATTATGAATTTTTTTAGTGATCAATTTTCTCATTCAGTCTAAAGTCCAAGTTTCTCAGAGCGCTTGGTTTTATTGGGAAAAGGCCAAAGGAGAAAATAACCATCTCTAATTCGGGTTAGATAAATCTACCTTTTAGTTTCGTTTTCTTTAGCTAATGTTGGTAACCTACTGATTGTTTGGCGCTGTATTGACCCAGCTCTGATTTATAGCCTAAGACCAATCATAGGTTTGGCGCCTGAGATATTCTGTGATCACATTCCGGTTTTCCATTTCAGCTAGTTTGGAACTGTGTATAGAAGGACGCATCGTGACAGTTAAATTTGTCCCCATTCTTCTACAAATTTCCCTAAACATAAGTGAATAACCAAGCGTAAAGCTTATTTTTCTCACAATTTGAAATAACGCTGAATTACGTCCCTCAAAGTAGAACGGAATAGTAGTTGTGTCAGGCTGCAACGCTAATTTCGCAACAAATGTTTTCCACGGCGCATCACTTGCAGTTCCAAATATATTTGGCGCTAATGATATGGCGCCTGCTGGGAAGATTATAAGTGCATCACCATTTCTGAGGTGTTCCAAAGCTCCACGGCGAGACTCCATATTTGTTTTAAGCGCAATTTTCGTCTCTGCAAAATCTATTGGCAGGATTTTGTCCATTACCGCTGGCGCCTGTCTCAATACCCTGTGGGTAATGATTTTATAGTCCTGCCGCACTTCGGCCATAATTGAGCATAAGGCAAGTCCATCTATGACTCCATATGGATGATTAGCGATGGTCACGACCCGTCCAGTAGACGGTATGGATGCCATTATTCCATTTGAAACTTCTCGACGGATGTCTAGTTCGATACGCAGTCGGTCAAGCGCATCTGACCAAAAATATTCTGGATTTAGATTATCATTTACATAGTCAAAATATAGTTTTTCTATACGCGGTTGACCCGTTAATTTTTCTAAGTAGCGGATTATTTTATTGGAAATTACACCCATTTCTCCATCGGCGAATGAAAACACAGGGTGTGTCTGACTTCTATTTTGCAACATCTAAACTCCTGCCTCAGGGATAGTTAAATGATGTAACAAATAATTAATGAATTTATGAAAAATTAATAACATCCACGTGAGTAAGTTCTCAAGTTTTGATTGTACTTTTTCAATCAAATTAGATTGAACAATATAATTATTAACTTAAATGATGGTTTAAAAATTTTCATCAAATTGTCATCAATCTTTAACATTTAAAAGATAGATGATGTTCAAATACACGTATGTATTTCCCTCCCAACTGGGCCGTTGTAAGTAGGCGGCCCTTTTCTTTTTGATACATTGATGTAGCAGCTAGTCAATTTCTAAAATTGGACTTTAGAAGCGTATTGTAAGACTATTTTTAATTTTTATTTGACTGAATAATTTTTATTGCTAAATTTTGGCGCGATTAAATTTAAATCTTCAAAAGGAAGTAAAATGTCGAAGGAAAAAGACGCTGATACCATCACTGAATTAGGCGAAGACGGCAAATTACATAATATAACTACTAAAGCAGGAAGACTAGCAATGGAGTTAGCGTCTGAAAAAAAGAGGCTTGCTCAAGAGCTAGAGGAATTACAAGGCGAGTACGATGACATTAAACCTCTTACGCCTACTGGTACAAGAGATTGGTATGTTAAATGGGGAGCCATGATATTGTGTGTATTAGGAGTATTTCTTACATCAGGAAAAATGTATATTTTGGGGCAATTGTGTTATTTCTTTAGTGCCATCGGATGGATATATGTCGGCATGCAATGGAGCGACAGAGCACTAATGATTGGATCCGCGATATGTGGTACTGCAGTTGCCATGCTGTTGATAGACAATCCCGACTTGTATCTGCTTCTTTCAAGATAAATACTCCTATTGCTATTTTTAAAAAAATAGAATTAGTATCGCAAAAAAGATTTTTAAAAGGATTAATTTACCTCTTCGTTATGGATAGTATAATTCTCACCATCCAGTAGGATAATGCCATATCCCGAATTCTCACCTTTGGCATATTCTACTCTATCGGCTTTGAACTTTAAGACCATTTGCTGATTTATGCTTTTGAACGTGGAGAAATTATATCCTTCGTAAAGACCACATATACTTCTATGTATGTGACCAGATATTAGATGGTTTACATTATTGAAATTTTTTATAGTTGAAAAAAAATCGTGGGAATTTTTTAGTTTTAGTTTGTCCATAGCCTGCATTCCCGTTGTAAAAGCGGGATGGTGCATAAACAAAATTACTTTTTTATGATCCGCTTCTTTAAGTTTTTGACTCAACCAGTCGAGTCTTTTTTTACATAAGTAACCACAGCTTTTGGGTATGTCATCGTGAGGATCTTTAAGCGTATCTAAGAATATAAAATCAAGATTTTCATAAGCCTCACTACTCTGTAAGAATCCATTATGATCTGGTTGGTAGTATGGAAATACATCGAGGAAGTTCTTTCGGTTATCGTGATTTCCAAGCATAAATTTTATGGGTCTATTTATTACCGAGACCAAATTTCTTAAGGCACTATATTCTTCAATTTTACCACTATCCGCTAAGTCGCCTGTAAAGACTAGCGTATCAAAATCATTATGATTGCCTTGCAAGTGCAGTATAGCTTTCTCAAGTTTTTGAGATGATTTTTTTAAACTTGGTTCATCAGCAGAGTTTAAGTGAATATCTGAAAAGACTATGATTTTTTTCATTTTTAGCTCTCGAAAAATTTATTGGTCTAAATGTCCGTCCCACCCCAAGGCGTGACTCTATAGCTCTTCTAAAGTTGCATGTTACAAAAGATAGATTCATTGGTCTACGATTTAGTCTGCAGCTTAAAGTTATTGTCTAGGCCCTTTTGAAGAAGTTGGAAAATTGTATTAATGATATCTACTGTCAAATGAAACCCGGTAGTAATATAATTCGAATATGTGACCAAATATAATACCGAAAATAACCTATGTTATATCGCTGATACTAAAATCCCTTTTCACTGGCGTTCATGAAAGATATGTGGGCTTTGAGTAGAATTAGGAGTCCACACCCTTTGAATTATAGGAAAATTATTTTTTACATCAAAAAGAAGTAAATCAGCTCGCATACCAATCTTAATCAAACCACGATCATTTAGATTAGCTGCTTTTGCTGGTGTCTCAGTAACCGCCTTTATTCCCTTTGCAAAATCTCCCAAAATATCTCCAAGTTTTACCGCTCCCATTAGCAGTGAAGAAGGCATATAATCCGATGAAAGAATGTTACAGCAACCCATGGAAACAAGGTCCTTAGCGGCGACGTTTCCGGAGTGGGACTCCCCTCTCAGAATGTTTGGTCCTCCCATGATAATATTAATTGATGATCGATTTAATACCTTTGAAGCTTCAACAGTTGTTGGAAACTCGGCGATTTTACATCCATTTTCAATTGATGTAATTGCATCATTCTCTGTCGTGTCGTCATGACTTGCGAGAATAGCGCCAAGTCTTTTATTCGCACTTAAAGTTGCGGCATGGTTTCTATCTCCCCAAGCCTTTTTTATTTTATAAAGACGTTCAAAATGATCTTCCAAATCTTTTGGACTCATAGAGTATTTTCCCTTTAAATACTCTGCCATTTTATCTAAGTCTCTAAATTGCTTTTGGCCCGGAGTATGATCCATTAAACTAACTATTCCAACTCGGTCTTCTGGGGTAAACTCTTCCAATTCGATTTCCAAAGTTTCAGAACAAACTTCTGCTCTAAGATGCGTAAAATGACTTATTTTCAGGCTTTTCTCTGCTCTCAGCTCCTTAATGGTGTCCGTAACTTGCCTAGCATATTTAAGATAGTTACCCCTTTTATCTGACACTATCGAACCAACTCGCAATGCGTCAAAAACAGTCGTAATACCAGCACTTTCTAGTTCTCTATCATGTGATAAAATCGCAGCCTTTATTGGCCATTTAACATTTGCTCTTGGTTGCATATGTCTTTCCAAATTGTCTGTGTGTAGTTCAATCAGGCCTGGTGATAAATAATTTTCATTACAATCGAAAGAACCACGTATAAATCCTTTTCCAGAGTTAACCTCTTTAATGACCCCATCCGCTACCCTGATGCTTCCGTTTACTACTTCGTTCTCCAGAACGAGACGTGCATTGCTTAAAATAAATTCATGCATATAAATTCATACTCTTGACTTAAAAGTTTCATATAAATATTCCAAATTTTTTGTACTCTGTTATTAGGACATTTTTATGACAAATTATTCCAGATACGCAATTTATTTTTCTCCCTATCCAGATACATTTCTCGATAAAGTTGGGTCTCAATGGTTAGGCTGGAATCCAAAGAAAGGTAAGATTACCAATCACAAGAAAATAAAAAACCCAAAATTTGTTGACTTAAAGTCTATCACGGAAAAAGCAAGGATATATGGCTTGCATGGCACGCTCAAAGCACCATTTGTCCTAAATGATAAGTATTCATACAATGATCTCATTAGCGATGTGGAATTAATTTCAAAGCGACATAGTAGGTTTATAATCCAAAATCCAGTCTTGAAAAAGCTTGGCCGATTTTATGCTTTAGTCCCTGAAAGAAGCCCTAAGGCACTAAAATCTTTAGCAGATGATTGCGTTTCAACTCTAGATAAGTTTAGAGAACCTCCCACATCCACAGAACTAGAAAAAAGAAGAGCTAGTGGACTTGACTTTGAAGAGGAAGAAAACTTAAAGAAGTGGGGTTATCCATATGTCTTTAATAGATATAAATTTCATATTACATTAACTGGAGAAATAAGATTGGGTGAAGAGAAAAATATTCGAGACACAATAGAATTAAATTTTCAAGAAGTTATCGGATATCCCTTACCTTTTTTAGATATCTGTCTTTTTGGGCAAAGGGATGATAGGTATTTTTGTGAACTGAAAAGATTTTCGCTGCTTTAATGCATTACAGATAATAATTGAATAACTGCTTTATCTAGATCATCCTCATTGTTGATAATAATTGAGCCCGTTGGAATATCAAATTTCGCCCTTTTTAACCTTAGTTGAATATCCTTTGCATTTTCTCTAGCTCTTTTTTTCAATCTTTCGAGAACGATTTCTTCTTTAGCATCAATGTAAATTATTTTTAACTCTGGAAATTGCTGCTTATATTCCTTAATAGCATGTCTAGATCCATTGAAAATTACGTTTGTTCCCTTATTAAGGTGATATATAATATCAATAGGTATCCCATAAAAGTTATTATGCGCATACCAATGAATAGCTACTCTTTTTTCTTTTAATAAAATATCTATTTGAGACTGATCCACTTTAATAAAGTCTTCGTTGTCGACCTCAGCACTTCTAGAAATATACCTTTTAGGGAAATATGCATCGACTTTATTCTTAGCAGCATTAAGAATTGAATCTTTCCCCACTCCAGAAGGGCCTACCACTGTAAATAATGTTCCTTTACGCATAATAGATTTTTCTCAGCTTGCTGAAAAGTTGCTTACATCTATTTCTCGATCACACACTTTATCCCTTACTTCTTTGTCATGAAAGATACCAAGTATTGCTGACCCTTTTTCTTTTTTTTCTGAAATCATATCCATGACAATTTTTTTGTTTTCACGATCGAGGCTCGCCGTCGGCTCATCCAAAAGAAGCAACTTGTAGTCTTTAGAAAAGCCAATAGCGATATTTACCCTTTGTTGTTCCCCTCCTGAAAAAGTCAGTGGGGAGAGGTGCCATAACTGAGAGCTTAAATTTAGCCTAGACAATAATGTCTCAGCTATATCCTTAGCTCTGGCGCGACTTTCAAATTGATCAAGAAGAGGTTCCATAACCAAATCTATGGTGCTTACTCTCGGTAAAACTCTTAAAAATTGACTTACATACCCCATTTTTTGTTTTCTTAATATCGACATTTCAATGGCTTTTAAATCAAGGATATTTTCCTTATCTATATAAATCTCTCCTTCTGCACATACATAATTACCGTAAATCATTCTCATTAAAGTTGATTTGCCACAACCAGAGTTACCTATCAATGCAACACATTCCCCCGAATTAACATTAAAGCAAGCATCTCTAATAACTGAAAATTTCCCTTTGTCTAAGTTCTTTAGATTGAAGGATTTTGCAACATTTTTTACTTCCAACATTTTTACACCTTTAGTATTGAGGAGACTAGTAATTGCGTGTAGGAATGCTGTGGATCATCCAAAACTTGGTCGGTTAATCCAGTTTCAACAATTTTGCCATTTTTCATAACAATCAATCTATTCGCCATGAACCTCGCAACTGCGAGATCATGCGTTACGATTATTACTGACAATCCTAATTCTCTAACCAAAGATCTTATGAGATCAAGTAATCTTGCTTGGACAGATACATCAAGACCACCAGTAGGTTCATCCATAAATATTAGCCTAGGTTTCGTTATAAGGTTTTTAGCAATCTGAAGTCTTTGTTGCATTCCACCAGAAAAAATACTCGGTTTGTCATCCAGTCTGATTGCATCTATTTCAACCTTTTCGATCCATTCGGTGGCTTCAGCCCTAATTTGAGAGTAATTTCTATACCCTATTGCCATTAGTCTTTCGCCAATGTTCCCTCCAGCACTCACTGCCATTCTAAGACCATCTCGAGGATTTTGATGGACAAAGGCCCACTCGGTTCTCAGTAGGTTTCTTTTTCTGGGTTCCGGCAAAGACAATAGATCCAACCAATTATTATCTCTATCCAAATATGTTATATTACCACCATCTGGTACCAAGCTTCCAGACAAGCAATTTAGAAGAGTTGATTTGCCAGAGCCAGACTCTCCAACAATTCCAACGACCTCACCAGTGTAAAGCTCTATACTTAAGTTGTTGCAGGCATACACATCGCCAAATTTCTTATTTATAGCCTTCGCTTTTAAAATCTGTTCCATTGTTTAACTTTTTTGACTATTGCAGTAATCACTATCTGAACATGAAAACATTCTAGTTCCCTTATCATCAATAACCACTTCATCGAGATATGTATTGGTGGCACCACATATTTCACAAGTCTTCTCGGCTCTTGAGGCTTCAAATGGATAATCTTCAAAATCAAGACTTATAACCTTAGTATATGGAGGAACTGCGTAAATCCTTTGTTCTCTCCCAGCTCCAAAAAGCTGAATTGCCGGGCAAAAATTCATTTTTGGGTTATCAAATTTTGGTGTAGGTGATGGATCCATTATATAACGATCGTTAACTTTTACTGGATAAGCGTATGCTGTGGAAATCTCCCCGTTAATAGATATGTCTTCATATAATTTAACATGCATCAAGCCATATTCTTCTAATGCGTGCATAACCCTTGTTTCGGTCTCTCTAGGCTCTAAAAATCTTAAGGGCTCTGGTATTGGGACTTGATAAACGAGTATTTGATCTTCTGATAAAACTTGTTCGGGAATGCGGTGTCTGGTTTGAATTACAGATGCTTTTCCAGTGTTTTCAGTAGTTTTTACACCAGCTACCCTTTCAAAAAATTTTCTTATAGAGACTGCGTTGGTTGTGTCATCTGAACCCTGATCTATAACCTTCAATACATCCGTTTCTTGCAAGCATGCTGCTGTGACCTGAACGCCGCCAGTACCCCAACCATAAGGCATTGGCATTTCCCTACTTGCAAAGGGAACCTGATATCCTGGAATGCATAACGCTTTTATTAGAGCCCTTCTTATCATTCTCTTGGTTTGCTCATCAAGGTAAGCAAAATTGAAATCCTCTTCGGAGTTACTCATCCTTTTTTTGCCTCAAAAGCTGTTTTTCTTATCTTTCTAATTAGCTCCAGTTCTGCCTGAAAATCGACATAATGAGGAAGCTTAATATGCTCTACAAAACCAGTCGCTTGAATATTATCTCCATGGTACAGAACAAACTCTTCATCTTGAGCGGGAGCACCATCGCTAACCTCTCCCAATTCTTTCCAACGTAGAGCGCGATCAACTAAAGCCATCGATATCGCTTTCCTCTCCGATTGACCAAAAACAAAACCATAGCCTCTAGTAAATTTAGGGGGGTGGGTCTTTGAGCCCAGAAATTGATTAACCGTCTCGCATTCTGAAATCTCTATCTCAGCTATCTCTATATTAAACCCTATCTCTGGGATTTCAAATTCAACAGATATAAGTCCTATTCTTAGCTCACCAACGAATGGATGATTTCTTCCGAACCCCCTTTGGGTTGAGTATGCCATACCTAATAAAAACCCTTCATCGCTTCGAGTAAGAGCCTGTAGCCGCAATGCTCTATTAGCAGGAATTTCCAAAGGCTGTCGAGTGAGATCAGGCGACTCCGCTTCACTAGATGATGTCTCTTCTGTCTCAATAATTCCTTCATTATTAAGGAACTGAGTGACGTGTTGGAACATTTGTTCAGTATCTTTTCCAGGCTCAAATTCATCGATGCTGCCATCTGCTAATAGTTTGAAATCTAAAAGTCGATGAGTGTAATCAAAAGTCGGTCCAAGAAGCTGGCCTCCTGGAATGTCCTTAAACGTCGCGGATATTCTTCTTTTAGCAATCATTTTGTCCGTATTTATAGGCTGCCCAACTCCAAATCTCGGTAAGGTTGTTCGGTATGCTCTTATTAAAAAAATCGCTTCGATTAAATCTCCTCTAGCTTGCTTTATTGCTAAAGAAGCAAGCTCAGGATCAAATAGCGAACCTTCAGCCATCACTTTTGCTATTGATAAAGATAATTGAGTCTTTATTTGATCGACACTCAGATCTGTGACTTTTCTGTCTCCTCGACGTTCATCCTCCAGCCACCTATGTGCATTATCAATCGCTCTTTCGCCTCCTTTTACCGCTACATACATATTATGTCTCTACCATTGTTGTTCTAGGCAGTCCCATAACCAAATTTTCTTTTGCCAAAAAAATATCAACTCCTAAAGGAAAACTGATAGCACTTTCTCTTTCAATAATCTTTTCCGGGAGCTCTACATGAAGCGTCTCTTTAATCCCTGGTCCATTTAGAGAAAAACTTTTTACATCTTTGCTTGCATTTTCAATCACAATATTGGCCGACCTGTCGGGATACTCGTCCGTACCAATGGGAAATTCGTGAAAAGGTAGTAGTTCCTCTATATGCCCCACTGCGAAATCAACATTTTTATCGCCAGAAATTTTTGCACCGGTATAAAAATTTATCCAATCCTCGACATTTTTATTTCGAAAGGTCTCTCCTAAAAAAATCTTAGTATTAAAATCACAAAAAACTAATATAAGCGTTGCACCAGCGATAGATAGAGGTGTGGGAAGTCCATCAATGACCTGAAAATTCTGAATTTTTCCTGGCATTGCCATCGCTTTCAACGCTATCCTAAAAGCTCTAGCAGCATCCTTGGACTGGTCTTGGAAGAAGGGAAGCAGATTTGTCATTTTTCGTCTTCTCCACGCACAAGAGTAAAAAAGTCCACCTTTGTTTTTTCTGCCTTTCTTTTAATTAAGTCATGTCTTTTTTTCTCAATTTCTTTTAGTTTTATTACTATTTTACTTTCAATTAAGGTCCTTTTATCGCTTTGCATTAAAGCGTCACATAGCGCAGCAACTGTCGACTTCTTTTTACTTCTACCTTGCACATATCCATGACCAACTAACTTACCGTCTTCTAATTGAATAGAGCATCGCGTAACGGAAATTTCGCCTGCATTAAATTTTTGCCCAGTGTTTCCAATCCTCGCTGTCGCCATAATTGTGCCTATTTCCGGTTTTCTCAGATAAGTATAGCTCGGATCTAACCCAGTAGACTCATACAACCCAACGAGATCGGATTCAGATGATTTTGCTAAATAGCTCAACCATTTAGACCTGACTAGTGACATGCTTACCCATACGGTTCATAATTAAATCGGTTTCAGACTAACCTATAGTTTGCTGTCTATTTGAAAATTATGACAAGAACATGACAGATTAAGTTCTATGAGCTTTTTCTTTAAGAAAAATCCTTATTTGCTCCAAATTGAACTTTGCATCATTATCACCATTATCAGCAGCTGACAAATACCACTTCATTGCCTCGGAAAAGCTTTGCTTCGTGCCGATTCCCATATGATGCATGTAGCCTAAATTAAATTGTGCCTCTACTAAGCCTGATGAGGCAGCTTTTTCATACCAATAAAGAGCTCTCTTGAGGTCTTGCTTGATGCATTTACCTTTTTCAAGTAATAGCGCCAAGTTATATTGTGCATGATAATCTCCACCCTCGGCAGCCAAAAGGTACCAATATTTTGCTCTTGTAATATTTACTGGAGAGCCTTCTCCACTCTCGTACATGAGAGCCACATTGTATTGAGCCACCGAATTACCTAACCTTGCAGCATCCAAATAAAGGTCAAGAGCTCTACCTTTGTTTTTTTCTAGCACTAATCCCTGATCATAAAAATATGCTAAGTTAGTCATAGCTTTAGGGTGCTTTTTTTTTGCTGCTTTTTTATACCATTTTATAGCCACTTCATTATTTTGTAACACCAACAGCCCTTTATCATACGCCCTTCCTAATTTGTATTGATATTCCGGATGGCCCGAATAGGCCATTACCTTATTGAAGCTGAGCTCCGTGAAACTAATATCATCTTTCTCTTTTTTTTTACCAGTTAAATCGATCACTAAAAGCGAGACAAATGCTATGAATACTAAAATGTATGGGAATTTCTTAGCGTATTTTTTTGAATAATACATTATGATGACATTTATATGACAGAAATATGACTAAGTAAAGCATTATTATTGTTGATTTTTTTATATTTATATGTATCATAATTTGTAAAAAAAGTCAGATTGAGGGGAAAAATGAGGTTTCGAACAGTAAAATCAGAGAATTTTTTCAGAAAAAAGCAAACTAAGCTATTGAAAGCTTACGCTTTAGGAAAAGTAAAAAAGGCCGAGAAAATCAGGCAAGGCCTTCTTATATCTAACACGGTTCACGTCAATAGATCTGGGTTTAAATAATATTCGTCAATGTATTTAAATCCAATCCGTAATGTTTAAGTTGAGTGAAGCAAGCGCCCATAAGGCCTAAAAAAATAAGAGATAGCCAAGGTGACATCCGTAGATAAAAAATCAGGATGAAGGAAATTAGAATTAAAATAATCGATGTTTCTGATGTTGCTATCGATGGTATAACAAAAGCCAAAAAACTTACAAATAGAATTGAGGTTACAGCTACATTTACTCCCCTTATTCCCCGCAGAAAAATTCTATGTCTTTGAAGAACATTCCAAAAGTTTATTGCAGGAGCTACGAGAAGTAAGGTGGAGCCATAAAGAGAAATTAGTAGAATTAATGAGTACAAGAGCTTTTTCTGATCTGACACGTCGCCTAATAGAGCACCAAGATACGCAGCAAAAGAAAATAGTGGTCCAGGAATAGCTTGGGCCATTCCATAGCCAAGCATAAAATCTTCCGAAGATATAAAGCCATTCTGGACAACTACACCCTCTAACAACGGGAGCACAACGTGACCACCTCCAAAAACCAAAAAACTCATATTGAAAAAGTCCCGGCATATTGCAGGAACGCCTTCTAAACTGATAACATTCGAAAAAATTAATAAAATCACAAGAATAAAAAGACAGAGAATAGAATGTATACTGTTCCCTATTTTCAACTGGTTAGAAAAATTTGGTCCTTTAACAGTGTCATTGGTTGAAAGCACACCATATATCCAGCCAACAAGAAGAATCGCGATAGGGTATAGTAATAAGTTAGTAAAAATTAAAATACCGGAAAAAATTATAAACCCTATTTTGTCCAAGTTATCATTACAAAACATCTTAAACATTGAATAGACCGCCTTCCCCACGATAGGAATAGAGATGGACGATAATCCAACAATAGTTAAGGAACTTAAAACCACCAAATCGTTGGATATAAATAGAGCAAAAGCAATCATTATAAAAGTTGATGGTAGGCTGAATGCTAATAAGGCTAGGTGACCACTAATAATCCCTCCTTGCTGCAACCCAATAGCTAATGCTAATTGACTCGAAGTTGGTCCTGGCAATGCTTGTGTTATCGATAGTAAATGCGTGAATCTCATATCATCGATAATCTTCATCCGCTCTACAAACTTTTCTCTAAAAAAACCTATATGGGCGGTAGGTCCTCCAAAGGATGTAAAGCCTAAAGAAAGAAATGTAATGAAAATCTTCCACAAAGTCATCCTATGACGATATCAGTAGTATTAGGAAAGTAACCTTAAAAATTGAGAAATTTTTGTAAACTTTTTGTAACATTCTTGTCATAATTTAGATGTATACCGACACTATGTTTTCAGATTTTTCTTTCTCTAGCTCTAACGTTTTAATTGATGGCAAACTTCAAAAGGAAAGCTTAACCATTGAACAAGGTAAAATTCAATTAGATAGGGAAAGTAGCCCATATAGGCATTATAACATGGGGAATTTCTACGTTCTTCCCGGAATAATAGATCTTCATGGGGATGGCTTCGAACGCCACTTATTCCCAAGACCTTCCGCTCCGGTAAAACATACAATAGCCCTCAAAAATTTAAGTAACGAATTAATATATAATGGAATTACCACTGCCTATTTAGCTCAATGCTATTCTTGGGAAGGTGGATACAGAAGTCCTGAGTTTACTACTGAATTGCTAACGTCTTTAAAAATACTAAAAAATGACTTTTTGCCCGATCTACGGCTTCAAATAAGATTTGAAACACACCTGATTGACGAGAAAAAATATCTTATTGATCTTATAGATCAATTTAATATTGACTACTTAGTCTTTAACAACCATTTGCCTGAGGCAATTAAAAAGTGGGAAAACGATAAACCGAGGATCGAGGCTTGGGCTGGTCAAACAGGTAGAACTGGCGAGCAACATATAAACATTGTAAAGGGTTACTTGAAGAATAATGTGAGAGTTAAGGGGTTTCTTGAAGAACTCTCAGGAGAACTGAAAAGAAGAAACATTACCCTTGGATCACATGATGACGATAGCCCTTCAGACAGAGAGTATTATAATTCACTCGGGGCTTACATCTGCGAATTTCCAACAACTTTGCAAGCGGCTGAGGCAGCAAAGAAAAATAACAACGGTGTCATAATGGGAGCACCAAATATCATGAGAGGAGGATCACAAGCTGGAAACATAGATGCAATAAAATTAGTTAAAAGTGATCTAGTTGACTGCTTGGTTTCTGATTACTACTACCCAGCGCTCTTAGAGTCGGTATGGAAAATGGCTGATATGAAGGTTAGGTCATTTGAGAACTCGTATAAGATGATCTCGACTAATCCAGCTAGGCTTTTAAATTTAGCTGATAGAGGAGAGTTAGTAGATAATGCCCAAGCTGACTTACTGATATTAAACCCCGATAATAGAAAAATTGTCGCTGTCTTCTGTAGGGGAATTCCTTTTTTTGTGTCTGATGAGCTCGTGGGTAGTTTAAGCGCTGCTTAAGAAAACTTCTCTATGAAGCTCTCTACTGAAAGTTCTCTAAAATCCTTTAACCGTTGACCTATCGTATCATGATCCCAATCCCACCAAGACATTTCCATAAGTTGATCAACAACTTTATCGTTAAATCGCATTCTTATAAGCCTTGCAGGATTTCCTGCCACTATTGAATATGGTTTAATATTTTTTGTAACAACACTTCCTGCTCCAATAATTGAGCCATGTCCAATAATTACTTCTGGTTTAATAATTGAGCCATGGCCTAACCAGGTGTCATGGCCAACATTAGCCAATCTTGCTTCTCGGGCAGCAAAAAATTCGTGATCCTCTTTCTGGTCCTTCCAGTAATCATTAGAGCGGTAAAGAAAATGGTGCAAAGATGCTTTATCCATAGGATGGTCTGTTGGACCGATCCTAACGAAGCTTGCTATATTAGAGAATTTCCCTATCTCAACATTCGCAAAATCACAATATCTTGCACAGTAAGAGTAATCACCGACAAAAGCATTTAGAAGATGCGTACCCATTCCAATCTCTACAAAGCGTCCAAAGTTGCTATTCTTTATGCTGCACTCTTGGTGTATAAGCGGTTTTTCGATTGAGAGATTTTGGGTCATGCTTTGGTCTTGAAATTCTAATTCACCAAAACTTCCACCAAGGTTTTTGTTCTTCCTTATTAACTTTTTTATCCTCACTGTTTTTTTGAACTTCAGTCACCGCATTATCTCCCACCTGACCAAATTTATCCGTAACTCCTTGTCGAGCAATTTCATAAGCATTTTTTGCCATTTCAACAGCTTTTTCAACTTGTCCTTCACTACAAACTTCGTATGCACTTTCTAACATTCCCATTGCGTCTTTCCCAGCGGATTCAGTAGCTCTACTGATTTCAAGTCTAATTTTTGCTCTAAGAACTAAAATCTCTGTATTATCACATTGGTCTATTATCTTTTGAAACGTTTCCTCTGTATTTCTACTGGCCTCATTGCCAGCCTTCTGTTCCTGACCGAAACCGAGAGCGACACTACAAAATAACACAAAAAATGTCAGTAAAACCTTCATCCAAACCTCCTTTTAATTTTTTTCTATTCCAATTAAAAAACGTCTCAAAAATGCTGACATTTGATCCATGACTGTTACCAGTAGCACAATTAACACTGCCATATAACCAACGTTTTCAAAATCATTACCCGTTCTTATAGCCCCAAGAAGTTGAAGGCCTATACCTCCAGCGCCCATAGCACCCAATATAACCGCTCCTCTTGTGTTGGATTCCAGATAGTACAGTGACTGAGATATAAAAACAGGCATTATCTGGGGAATAATACCAAATCTATGCTGGAGTATAGTTGATGCTCCAGTAGATTTGACACCCTCCTGCTGTTTATTATCAGCGTTTTCTATTGCTTCCGACATCAACTTTCCCAACGTTCCTGTATCGGTGAAAGCTATCGCAAATATTCCTGTGAAAAGACCAGGGCCAAATGATCTTACAAATATTAAGCACCAAATGATCATGTCTATTCCTCGTAGCATATCAAAAAGTCTACGAAGCGAGAATCGAACAAATTTGAAGGGTGTTATATTATATGCTGCCAGAAATGCGAGCGGCAAACCGAGCAAAGACGCCAAAAGCGTGCCCAAAACAGCCATAAGCAATGTTTCCAAGATCGAGAACAGGACTGTACCGTGCATCCATTGTTCGTTATCACTGATTTCAGAGAAAACTAATTCAAAATTAGTTTTGTCAGGTTCTATTCTTTCATTACTAAAAATGAGCGATAAGGCCTCTGGAAGCGAATAATCTTTCAGTGGGCTGAAAAAATCGAACCAAAAATACTTCCATCCGAATTCATATCTATGTACTTCCACCTTTCTCTTATAAATTTGAATCCTCTCGTAAAGTGATGGTCTTACTTCTACCTTTGACTCAGTAACTCTTATCCAGTTAGGAAGATCTTTTTCGTTTCCATCGTTATCATAAGCTTCTGCGTAAGGCTTTCCGTTGTCACCTATTCCAAAAATAAATTTTCTATCTTCACTTTTACTTTGTTCGAAAATTATTTTATCGTCTCTAAAGATTGCCTTGCTACCACTGTTAAAGGTAAGGATAGCGATGTCTTTCCCATCTCCTATGCGTTCTAACCACTCAGGGAAACTAGGGTACTGATATCTATAATCTCCTTCAAAATTAACAGATATTTTCGAAGTGTCCTTCCAGTTCATTACCACATGGTCTTTGTGCGCGTATGTATCCAAAAATAATCGCGATGCTCTCTCTGGACTCCATTTTCTCGATATACTGCCTAAATCAAACTGAATAATCGAAAACACAAAATATAATAGAATCGCTCCTATGGACACCAGGGTAATCAACTTCTGGTAGTATGCTTTTTTTTCAACGCTTTGATAGATCTCTTGAAAAGAAACCTCTCTATCATATACCGCTATGCTCATGCTGAAATCTTCCCGATAAGCTTATGTCGAACATATGATGAAAAATAATCTAAAGCAGTTATTGTTGCCACTAGTAGAAACATAATTGCTAATACTTCATCTCCATATCTCCATTGAAGTGATGCTGTTAAATATGCCCCTATTCCCCCAGCTCCTACAAAACCTAAAATAGTAGAGGCCCTGACATTTATCTCCAATCTTAAAAGAGAGTAGGAGAGAACCAAAGGTAATACCTGAGGATAAACAGCAAAGCAAATAATCTGGTACCAGCGAGCTCCCACTGATTTGAGACCATCTACTGGTTTCATATCAATATTTTCTATAGCTTCCGAAAAAAGTTTACCCATCGCTCCAATTGTATGAAGAGTTACCGCTATAATGGCGGGAACGATCGATTTTCCCATGAGATATAATAATATTAACGCAAAAACTAACTCTGGAAAAGATCTGAGAATATCAAAGGTCCTTCTTACGATCTGTACGGTAACCTGATTTGGCGAAAGGTTAATGGTGGCCAAGGGACATAGGATTAATGCGATTGAAGCACCAACTACGGTAGAAAACACTGCAGCGGAAAAAGTCTCAAATAAAGCAGGGATAAAACTTAAGACTATACCAAACCATCCCCAACCAGCCTCAAAGGCATCACTGAAAAGATCCGCCGGGTAGTCAAAAAAATTCTCGACTCCTCTTGTAAAACTTCCAGCATTATATTGATTTGCAACACCAACACCACTCACAACTATGAAAATTATAGCACCGATAAAGAGGACCGAATAAATCGCTCTTTGTCTTGCTAAAACTTTTAGATTTTCTTCAAGACTTTCGATTGTTATTGCGTTTTGTGACATAAAATAATTCTTTTTTAAAAGGAGTAATGTGCACCTTTTTTTGGCGCACATTATAAAATAATTACGATGAAGTACTTAGTTTTTCTTCTTAGCTTCGAGCTTAGCCTTTCTGGCCTTCACAACCACCTCATAAAAGGAGTGATCAACAGGAACCCACGCTCTTACTATACCGTTTGCAATATTTTCGCTACACTTCGGGTCGTTTTCGTGAATCCACTGCTTCATGCCAACCATTACATCTCTTGCTTCTTTTGGTATAGCTTTTCGCATAACCATTGGACCGTTCGGGATAAGCTTTGATGACCATATTTGCTTTATATCGTCCATATTAAGCAGACCTTTTTCAACCATTCTTCTTAAGTTACCTGAAGAGTAGCCCTCGTCCCATTCACCGACGCCTGACACCCAAGTTACTGCCGCATCCACATCACCGTTCAACACGCCGAGCACTCCATTTTCGTGCCCTCCCATGAAAGGGGTATCTTTGAAGTATTCAGCCATATTTATATTGTAAATGTCAGGTAATTCAACTGATGGGATTAGGTATCCTGAGGTTGAATTCGGATCTGCAAAGCCGAGCACTTTACCTTTCATATCATCAAGATTGTTTATCCCTGAGTCTTTTCTAGTTACCATTATTGAATAATAGCCTGTATCTCCAGTTGGTTGCATTCTTGTCAACACTGGAACGGCAGCATCAGGATCTGCTAAGTACATTCCGGCATAGCCCGATGCACCAAACCATGCATAATCTATATTACCACCTAGCATTGACTCCATCGTTCCAGCGTAGTCAGTAAACGTAAACATTTTTGCTGGAACTCCATACGCAGCTTCAAAGTACGGTGGCAAGCACTGGTTCCTTGCAATTATATCTTGTGCGGCTTCGTCCCCTAAAAAGCCAATTCTAAACTCTGGTTGTATTTTACTTAGATCGTATGTTGGGCCCTTATAGTTTGGATTAGGCTCAGCATAGGTTGCTCCAAAAAACAGAAACAAAGTAGATACTAAAAAAAACTTCTTTAACATCGTGAACTCCTCATTTTAAATATTAACTTGCAATCCCTATGTGGGATGTATTTAAGGACGTTGAGGTTACTGACGCTTCGAATGCCTCATCAGCCTCAACACCGTAAATTTCTCTTGCTTTCGCATCGCTCAATTCACTTGGCTTGCCGTCAAATACTATCTCTCCAGACCGCATTCCAATAATCCTGTCGCAATATGTTCTTGCTGTATCTAAAGTGTGCAAATTACATATCACTTTGATTTTTTCGCTCGAATTAATTGATTGCAGTGCTTCCATTACTAGCCGTGCGTTTAATGGATCCAAGGATGCAATTGGCTCATCTGCTAAAATTATTTTTGGATTTTGCATCATCGCTCTACAGATCGCTACCCTCTGTTGCTGACCTCCAGATAAAGTTTCTGCTCTTTGCAAAGCTGTAGGAGCGACACCGAAACGATTCATCAAATCAAGGGCATCCGAACGCTCTTCTTTAGTAAAAAATCTGAGTGTTGACCGCAAGGTAGACTGGTAGAACAAGCGACCCAATATGACGTTTGTGATCACGTCCAAGCGAGGCACTAAATTAAATTGCTGGAAAATCATTGCGCATTGAGATTGCCACTGCCTTTTCTCTGAACCCTTGAGCTCCAGAATATTTATGCTCCCGGCAAACACTTTCCCTTCAGTTTCAGTAGTCAGTCTATTTAAAACCCGGAGGAGCGTTGACTTTCCTGCGCCAGAACGACCGATGATACCTATGAACTCATTTTTAGTAGATTCAAAAGAAACGCTATTTATTGCGACTGTCGAACCAAATTCTTTTTTAAGTTTTGATACTTGTAGGTGCATGATTTCACTTTCTAAACACAGAGATAGATCAGCAAAGTGACAGAATAATTTCACATTTGTGAAAGAAAAATAACAGATTAAAAATATGAAGTTGTTAACTAATAATTGACGCGTTTATTAATTTTTCAATGTCGGTAACGGTCACTTTAACGGGATTTGTTGACGTAGCTGTGTCAAACATAGCTTTTTTTGCAATCCTTTTGGCACAGTTGGCAGGGACCCCAATTTCTGAGAGTGACTTCGGGATTTCTAATTGTGTTAATAATTGTTTAATACATGAAATTAAATGATGCTGGGTATCTTCCTTTAAACCAAGTGATTTGGTTATTCTATTTGTCTTTTCACCCATATTCACCAAGTTGAAATCTAAGACCGTTGGCAAAATAATAGCATTGGTCAAGCCGTGATGAGTGTTAAACTCCGCGCCAATCATGTGAGATATTGCATGAACCAACCCCAGGCCCTTTAAAAATGACACACCGGCCATACACGACCCTATAAGCATTCCCGATCTTGCGTTCAAGTCATTAAGATTATCACATGCTCTTGGCAAATATTTCCATATGAGGTGTAACGATTCCAATGCCATTGCATCATAGATAGGGTTAAAGTCAGGAACCAAATACGCTTCAATTGCATGCGTAAGAGCATCCAACCCAGTCCATGCGGTTAAATTAAAAGGGAGATCCAGTGTTACCATTGGATCTAATATTGTTTGGCAGGGCTTGTACATCGGATGCCAAACACAGAACTTCATTAGTTTTTTTGAATGCGTTACCATCGCGGTACTTTCGGTTTCTGCTCCAGTACCTGCTGTGGTCGGAATGGTAATAAGCTTTGGGAACACACTAAAATTGTCTATTTTGGGAGGATTTTTCTCGTAGTCAAATCTCCAGAGATCTTTACCGCTGTTAACAGTCAAGCCAATGGCTTTACCTCCATCCAATGCGCTACCTCCACCAATTGCTATTATCCCATCATGTTTATCTTTTGAGAACTGGTCGCACCCCATTTCTAAATCTTTATCATTTGGGTTAGGCGCTATACCGTTGTAAAAACCAAAAGAAACATTTTTCTTTTTCAAAGCCTTTTTTAAAATATCTATAAATGATAGGTTTTTGCTTCCTTTATCAGTGACAATTAAAGGATTTGAAATACCATATTTTGTGCAATAATCACCTACCTCCCAAATGCGTCCAGGTCCATAAGCTATTGGTATTGGGAATACCCAATCCTGTGGTGTTAAAATTTTTTCATCCTCTATAAACATTTTTTCTCAATTTACTGTTTTCTTTTTACAGAATAGATTGTTTTAAGAAAGGTTTGTAAAAAACTTTTAAGTGGCTGTGGAACACTAAAACATTGAGAAGCTGTTAATGATACGTGAAAAAATCACTATAGAGCCAAAATACTCAGATACATCTTTAAGCTTAGCGCTTTTAATTAGCGGAGGCTTATGGGGTCTTTATTGGATACCATTAAGGGAACTGTCATTGGCAGGTTTGGATAGCTATTGGAGTATCTTTTTTATAAATGCTTGCCCACTTCTAGTTCTATCCCCAATGGCACTTTTCAAGATCAATCAATTTAAATTTACTGATTGGTCTACTCTATTATCTGGTCTTACTATAGGACTTGCTTTCACGCTTTACGCGGGAGCGATTTTAGAGACTACCGTTGTCAGGGCAACCCTCTTGTTTTATCTTAGCCCGATCTGGGGAACTATTTTCGGCACGATTTTTTTATCAGAGAGATTTACCGTCAGACGGACAATCGCAATTATTTTTGCTTTATTAGGGCTTTTTTTGCTTCTATCAAATAAAGATACTTCATATTTTACATTGAAGATAGGTGACTTTTTTGGTTTTTTATCAGGTCTTCTTTTTGCTATTGGATCGGGATTGTTGAAGCGCTCGCCAAGAATAAAAATATTTCCTCTAACGTTCTTCGTTTATGCATTCACCAGTGCAGGCGCATTAGCATTGGTATTTTTTTTCATCGGCCAGACTGAAATACCGAAAAAGACTGTAATTGATTTTTTCCCTTATGTTTTTCTATGGTCTACAATTATATTCATGCCAAGCTTTATGGTTGTCTTTAAAGTCTCACAAACTTTGTTTCCTGGACGCGTAGCTATTCTCCTTATGTCAGAGATCATAGTTGCTGTTGTTACGGCTAGTATTTTACTTCCAGAGGAAAGAATGACTTTAATTCAATGGCTTGGAGCACTTGCAATTGTGATAGCCGGCTTTATTGAGGTACTATTTAGCAAGTCGACAAAATACATATCAAAGCCCATGTAACGATTTAATTTCCAAATAATCCTCCAAACCCATTAAACCACCCTCTCTGCCATTGCCAGATTGTTTGTATCCACCAAAAGGTGTTCCATAATTGTATCCACCTCCATTTATGTGAACTGCCCCGACTCTCAATTGTGAACTCACGCGCTCTGCCTTTTTAATGTCAGACGTTTGCACATAGGCCGCTAAGCCATAGGGCGAGTCATTTGCTATAGATATCGCTTCCTGCTCATTCTTGAATGGCATTATAACTAAAACTGGTCCGAAAATTTCTTCTCTGGCAATCCTCATAGTATTTCTAACATTATAGAAAATTGTTGGTTTAACAAACCAACCCTTTTCTAAACCGTGAGGCTTACCTAGACCTCCCGTTAAGACTGAGGCTCCCTCTTTTATTCCCAAATCAATCATATTTTGAACTCGATCGAATTGTATTTTATCAAATAAGGGCCCTATGTGGTCTCCCTCTTTAGTTGGATCTCCGATTAAAATTTCTTCTGCTGACTTCTTTGCTATTTTTAAAACCTCTTCGTAACAAGAGTGTTCAACTAATAGCCTCGTCGGTGCATCACAAGATTGACCCGTATTGAACATGCACTCATTGATCGAATATTTTATATCCCTTTCTAGATTTGCATCCGAAAAAACAATATTAGGTGATTTTCCACCAAGTTCTAAAGTAACTCTTTTAATGGTCTCAGAAGAATCTTTGGTTACCATGATTCCAGCTCTTGTCGATCCAGTGAAAGACATCATATCAATTTCTAGATGCTTTGACATTGCCCTACCCACCGTATCTCCGACACCGTTAACCAAATTAAAAACACCAGCTGGGTAGCCGGCCTCTTCAATGATTTCGGTATAAACCATCGCAGATAAGGGTGTGTACTCTGACGGTTTCAAGATACAGGTACAGCCAGTTGCTAAAGCTGGTATAACCTTCAGTGCGATTTGATTTACAGGCCAGTTCCAAGGTGTTATTAGTCCGCAAATCCCTACTGGTTCTTTTAAAAGAACATCCCCACTATCCAAAACTGTTCTTTCCTTAAGCTCTGCCAGCGCACCAATAAATGATTCCAAGTGCCCTAGGGCTGCATCCGCTTGGGCAGATCGTGCCATTGATATAGGTGCACCCATCTCTTCGCGCATGGCCTGGGCTAAATCTTCGAACCTTCTCTCAGTTATTCTCTTGAGACCCTTCAAGAGATCTATTCTTTCTTTCTTTTTTGTTTTGGAAAAGCTTGTAAATGCTTTTTTCGCCGACTGAACTGCATCATTGACATCCTGTTCATTTCCTAGTGACACAGTCCCGATTTTTCTTAAATCCGATGGGCTTATCACAGCCATTGTTTCGTCTGATCTTGGGTTTACCCACGTCCCATTAATAAAAAATTTTTTTAACTTTTCCATTTTTGTAATCCGTGATTTTTCTATCCTCAACTATAGACAATTAATTGTATTTTCTTACATATTTTTGTCATAATTTTTTTGTAACGTCTATCCGAGGTCTATTATGAAAATAATTATTAACGGGTTAGGAAGAATCGGGAAGCTTGTCTTTAGAAGACTATGCGATGAGAACCTCCATAAAAATATTTTAATGGTGAATGAGAAAGCAGGGTCTGCTTCTGACCAAGAGTATTTTTTAAGATATGACACCGTTCATGGGACTTGGGGTGATGACCTTTGTTTTGAAAATGGTTGTCTTAATTACAAAGATCATTCTATAGCTGTGATGACAGAGGGGTCTATAGAGAGTATTAGTTTTCCTAAATCTGAAAAGTTTCTGGTAGTAGATTGCACTGGCGTGAATAAATCAGAAAAATTACTTGAGCCATACTTCGAAAGAAAGGCATCATACGTATTAATTTCTGCCCCTATAGAATCATCCAATGTCCAGAATATTGTTTATGGAATAAATCATCAGTCCATAGACACTAGTGCTTATAAAATATTTACAGCCGCAAGCTGTACCACTAATTGCCTCGCGCCTATTGTAAAAGTTCTCGAAGAAAATATTGGAATAAAGCATGGGTCAATTACAACTATCCATAACATTACAAACTCTCAAACTATTGTTGATGCTCCAAAAAATAATTTAAGGCGATCGAGATCCGGTATTAACTCATTAATCCCCACGACCACGGGCTCAGCTAGGGCGATTTCATTAATTTATCCAGAGCTTAAAGGAAGGCTGAATGGACATTCTGTAAGAGTTCCTCTCTTGAACGCATCATTGACTGATTGTGTTTTTGAGATGAAACAGAATGTAGAAGTTGATAAGATTAATCAACTTTTTAACGAAGCTTCAAATACCTATTTGAGAGATATCCTATCTTATGAAGAAAAACCCTTGGTGTCATCTGATTATGTTAATAATCCCCACTCAGCAATTATCGACTCTCTTTCAACTATGGTCGTAAATAAAACCCAGCTTAAGATATATGCATGGTATGATAATGAATGGGGATACGCCTGTAGAATGGTTGACATCTTATCTAAATTAATCCGAGACTAGGCTTTCCTCTTGTTGATATTCAATCCATTTTTAAATGTATCGATTATTTATTGGTTTTTGATGCTGACCGATGGTGCTTTACGAATGTTAGTGCTAATGCATTTTCATGATAAAGGCTATTCTCCTTTTACTCTCGCTTATATATTTCTACTCTACGAATTTATGGGTGTTATTACAAATTTTATGGCTGGCATTTTTGGTCGTCGCTTTGGATTATCCACCCTCTTGATAGCTGGTACTAGCCTGCAGGTATTATGCCTAACATCACTTGGCCTTCTTTCGATTAATAGCCCAGAATGGTTTATGATTTTTTGCCTTATCTTTTTTCAAGGTCTCTGTGGTGTCGCTAAAGATTTGACTAAAATAGGAAGTAAGACAGCCGTAAAGTTTCTAAGCAATGAAAATATTAAAGGGAAGCTTTTTAGGAACGTCAGTTGGCTCACAGGATCCAAAAATACTGTTAAAGGGTTAGGTTTTTTTGTTGGTGCTTTTTTGATTACCATTCATCCCTTCTCAATCTCTTTATATATTCTTGCCTTCATTTTGTTTATAGCTCTAATGATTGCGTTGAACCCAGTGTTAAAAACGCCTGAATTAAATACAAAATCAAATAGAGTACAATCAGAGGGAAAGTTTTTTTCTGACATTTCCAGTATAAATTATCTTTCTTTGTCGAGAATTTTCTTGTTTGGTGCACGAGACATTTGGTTCGTAATTGGAATTCCTTTGTTTTTATTGGAAGTGTTTTCAACTATGTTTGTTACGGGATCAAACGGTAAAGTTGTTTTCCTTTTGGTAGGTAGCTTCATGGCTCTATGGGTCATTTTTTATGGCTTCGTACAATCTCAAGTGCCAGCAATTATTCAAAGAAAAACTGATTTAAATATAGAATCTAGTGCTTTTCGCTGGTCCATTATTGTAATTTTCCCTACCTTATTTTTAACTTTGTTAACTTTTGTTTTTGATAACACTCTGTCAGTTACGCTGATTGTAATAATAATCACTTTACTTTTTATATTTGGAGGTTTTTTTGCAATTAATTCAAGCATCCATTCTTATTTGATATTAAAGTTAACAAGTAAAAAAAATGCATCCGAAGATGTTGGTTTTTACTATTCAGCTAACGCAGTGGGTCGCTTTTTTGGAACACTATTATCTGGAGTTAGCTATCAGTTGGGCGGGCTTAGCCTTTGCTTATTCTTTACGACGGTCTTTTTAGTTTGTTCCAGTTATTTTATTGCAATTTTGGCAAAAAAAACTTGATAACTGGATTTAAAAATGAATCACTGTAAGCTACAATTTACGTTCTGAGTTGGTTTTAAGATGAAAGACAATCGTAAAGATTATATCATTTTTTCTACTATTCTAATTGGTTTAACAATGGTTTTTGCGAGCTTAGGATATCCAATCTGGGTTTTCCCTGCAACTGTTCTCATGTGCTCGATAATATTTTTTATGTATTTAAAGTCTAGCCAAATAGGCGAAAAGCACCATGTTAACGCATTGAAACAGGAAGCTATCAAGGAAGAGATTCAAGATACGTATAATGCCAAGATCACTTACAGGGTAATTAAAGGATTATTGAACATTCTTCCTTCACCCTATATTTTGATCGACAGAAATGGTAGAATAACATTCATAAATTCAGAGGCTAAAGGAATAGTCCCTGATTTTCATGCTGGCTCCCATATTTCGAACGTTTTCAGGTCGCCAATTTTTTTAGCTGCTGTTGAGAATGCAATAAAAAAAGATAAGCAGGTAAAGCTGTCTTTTGAAGTTCAAAGTCCACAATTTCGTCAATTTAGTGCAAATATTTTTTTCATATCATCAAATAAAATATCAAACAATTTCAATGACATTTTTATCCAACTAACAGATGACTCAACTCATATAAGAGCCGAAAAAATGCGGACGGATTTCGTTGCAAACGCTAGTCATGAGCTTAGAACTCCATTAGCGTCGATCACAGGCTTTATCGAAACATTGCAAGGGCCCGCAAAAAATGATCCGAAGGCAAAGGATCTTTTCTTAAATCTTATGGCCAAACAGGCTGGTAAAATGGAACTTTTAATTAAAGATTTGATGTCTCTTTCCAAATTGGAAATACTAGAGACTAAACCCATTACGTCTGTCTGCTCATTAAGTGAACTTATCAGTGATTTAACGCAGAGCTTACAACAATACGCACAAGACAATAATGTTAAACTAGTTAATAATATTTCTAAAAAAATGATGCCAATAATGGGGGAGGTTGATCAATTGCGACAACTATTCTCAAACTTAATAGAGAATGCTATTAAATACTCAGGATCTGAATGTGAAGTAAAAATTTTTCTGTCCAAAGAAAAACACAAAGGTATGGTTGGAATAGTGATTGAGGATAACGGGCGTGGAATTTCTGCGGAACATTTACCTAGACTTACGGAGAGATTTTATAGAGCTAACACAAATTCTGAAGCTGAAAAAGAGGGTACTGGTTTAGGATTGGCAATAGTGAAGCATATTTTAATCAGACACCGCGGAAAACTCCAGATTGACTCCAAACTTGACAAAGGCAGTCAATTTACTGCTTGGCTACCAAAAGGGAATTTGGGTAAACAGAAAAAAATAAAATGAATTAAAAATTTAAAAAAATTAATTTTTTCAATATCTTATTTATTCATAAAATTTTAATATTTTTGACATATTTAAGTGAGGATCTAGTGACATTGTTCCACTCAATTAGACTTTTGAGTTAACAAAGGAGTTGTCAATAATGAACAATATTTTAAAAGTTTTTACTGCTGCAGTTGTGGGGGCAGTCTTAAGCACTGGCTCGCTGATGGCTAGGGAAGGCGATCAAATATCGATCGTTGGATCCTCAACTGTATTCCCATTTTCAACCATCGTTGCAGAGCGTTTTGCGAAAAACACTGACTTTAAAGCCCCAGTTATAGAATCAACGGGTACCGGTGGGGGCGCGAAACTATTTTGTGCAGGTATCGGTCTTGATCATCCAGACGTAACCAATGCAAGTAGGGCAATGAAATCAAGCGAAAAAGAGACTTGTACTGCAAACGGTATTACGCCGGTTGAGTATATGATCGGCTTTGATGGAATAACTTTCTCAAACAGCAATAAAGCACAGAAGTTTTCTTTAACTAAGGAAGAGATTTTCAAAGCTGTGTCAGCTAAAATAATGTCTAACGGGAAAATGGTAGACAATGGCTATAAGAGATGGAGCGACATTAATCCGTCCTTGCCGAGTGTTAAAATAGATGTTTTGGCTCCTCCACCATCTTCCGGCACACGAGATGCTTTCGTAGAGTTGGTCATGCACGATACTTGCAAGAAGGTTTATAAAATGCCTAAAAAAGGTGATGACGGGTACAAGGCCCTTTGTTCTGCACTAAGAGAAGACGGTGCTGTTACCGAGGCAGGAGAAAATGACAACCTGATTATAGAAAAGCTTGCTGCAAATCAGGATCGATTTGGTATTTTCGGATATTCATTTCTTGACCAAAATAAAGATAAGGTTCAGGGTTCTGTCATAAACGGTGTAGCTCCATCAATGGGTACAATTGCTGATAGTTCGTACAAAGTTTCTCGGCCACTATTCTTTTATGTTAAAAAAGAACACGTTGGGGTAGTTCCAGGACTTCAAGAGTTTTCTGACTATTTTATGAGCTTAGCAGTGAGCGGTAGCCCCTTAGAAGCTGCTGGCCTTATTCCAAAGCCATAGTTTTTTAACAATTTACTTAGACCATAAAGCCGATTAACATATTGGCTTTATGGCACGTCAATCTCCAGACAGGATTTTCACTTCAATGACCCTTCCTCTAAGTTTCGTTTTTTTTGTGCTTCTGGGGTTATCTGTATATTTTTATTATCACGCAAAAAGCGGTATAGTTAGAAAAGCTGCATTATTTAGCGATCGTACAAAAGCACTTCCGTCTCACTATGGACAACAATCCTTCCTCTGGGCTTTCATACCCTCTTTCCTAATATTATTGGTTCTAACAATCGGTGGGCCAAACTATATAGATCAAATTTTCTATAATAAAATTCAAGAATTAAATCCCACATTTAATGAATCTTTTGTAAGTCTTATCTTGGCAAAAGTTATTAATGTCTCAAATGGAAAAATTTCCACTGGTGAAGAGAATATAATAATGCTCGCAAAGGACTATAAAATAGCTTTCGAGCAACTGCACTTTTATCGTGGATTAGTGGTTATTTTATGCGCTGCGTTATTGGGAATGATTATTTCCTATAGACAGAAACCTGGCTCAAACGCAAGGGAACAGGTTGAAAAATTTATAGTTAATATTTTCTTCGCTTCAGCAGTTATTGCTATTTTTACAACGGTAGCCATTATATTGAGTCTATTTTTTGAAGCGTTGAGATTTTTTAATTTATATAATTTTTTTGATTTTATATTCGGACTTCATTGGGCTCCAAATGTCGCTATAAGAACAGATCAAGTGGCTGCTGAAGGTTCATTTGGCATGATACCTGTGCTATTAGGTACATTACTAATTTCTTTCATAGCAATGTGTGTGGCTATCCCAATTGGCCTTCTCTCTGCAATATATCTTGCGGAGTTTGCTACGCCTAAAATTCGAGATTTCGTAAAACCAACTTTGGAAATTTTAGCTGGTATTCCAACTGTTGTGTATGGATATTTTGCTGCTTTGACTGCCGCTCCATTTTTCCGGGAAATTGGTTTTTCACTGGGTTTAGATGTTTCATCTGAATCAGCTATAGCAGCTGGTGCTGTAATGGGTATAATGATTATTCCGTTTATTTCCTCTTTATCCGACGACGTTATTAGAGCTGTTCCGCAAAGCTTGCGAGACGGTTCAATGGGACTTGGTGCCACAAAAGCTGAAACAATTTACATCGTTATACTGCCCGCTGCTATTCCTGGTTTGGTCGGCGCGGTTCTCTTGGCCGTTAGTCGTGCTATCGGAGAGACAATGATTGTTGTAATGGCCGCGGGATTAAGCGCAAATTTGACAGTCAATCCATTAGAGTCCGTAACCACCGTCACAGTTCAAATTGTTTCACTCCTTACTGGAGATACAGAGTTTGATGATATTAAAACCTTGTCAGCCTTTGGCCTAGGGCTAGCACTTTTCTTCTTTACCCTGTTACTCAATATTTTTGCTCTTTCTATATCACGGAGGTTAGCTGAAAGATATGATTAGAAAAAGTATACAATCAAGAAGAGCCCGTGAAACCAGATTAAAGATCTATGGTATTTCATCCATTTGTTTTGCTCTTATTATGCTTGCAACGCTACTTATATCGATAGGGCTTAATGGGTATAGCGCACTTCAGCAAGCCTACTTTAAGTTAGATATATCTGTAAACACAGAAAAGTTCGTTGATGACAGTGGGGCTCCTGACAACAATAAGATGAATCTTTTTAACTGGGATGGTTTAGTGCAAAGCGCATTAAGAGAATTTTTTCCAGAGGTAAAAGAGAGAGATGAAAAAAAAGAATTGTTTGCAATTATCTCTGCTAATGCTGGCTATGATCTAAAGGAATTTGTCAAAAAGAAAGCCCTTGGTAGTGGCTCTCATACTTTTTCAGTTTGGCTTCATTTATCTGATGACGCAGATCAGTATTTAAAAGGTAGATTAAGCATTGATATTCCAGAGGAAGATAGAAGGATTAATAATAAGCAAATAGCATGGGTAAATAGCTTGGTGGAGAGAGATATTGCAAAACTTAAATTCAACAAAACATTTTTCACATCTGCTGACTCCAGAGAGCCTGAGAGCGCTGGAATTCTCGGATCGGTTATTGGTTCAGCTTTAACCCTTTTCGTCACGATAATGTTTGCACTTCCACTGGCTGTTATGGCCGCGATATACCTCGAGTATTTTGCAAAACCTGGAAAGATAACAGACTTTATTGAAGTAAATGTTAACAACTTAGCGGCAGTCCCATCTATAGTATTTGGATTGCTTGGTTTATCAGTTTTTCTATCTACGTTTGGTCTTCCTAGATCAGCACCTCTTGTCGGTGGACTTGTGTTAGGTTTGATGACGTTACCTACGATAATTATAGCCTCAAGAGCATCTATACGCTCTATTCCTCCATCTATACGAGAGGCTGCTTTGGGGCTGGGCGCTTCAAAAATGCAGGCAGCACTACATCATGTATTACCCCTAGCAACCCCTGGCATTTTAACGGGCACAATTATAGGTATGGCTCAAGCATTGGGCGAGACAGCACCTCTTTTAATGATTGGGATGGTGGCCTTTATAATTGATATTCCAACAACCTTTACCTCTAGTGCCACAGCCATGCCAGTTCAAATATATATGTGGTCTGACAGCGCAGAAAGAGCGTTTTATGAAAGGAGTTCTTTAGCTATACTATTCTTAGTGGCGTTTTTAATCTCAATGAATCTCTTAGCCGTTGTATTGAGGAAAAAATTCGAGAAGAAATGGTGAAATAATGACTAGCAAATTTAGAACAAAAAAAGTTGAGGTTTCTTACGGTGACAAAAAAGCGATAAGAGATATAAGCCTTGATATAGAAAAAAATATAATTACGGCGCTTATTGGTCCCTCTGGGTGTGGAAAATCAACTTTTTTGCGTTGTCTAAATAGAATGAATGATGTCATAGAGAATTGCTCAATAAAAGGGAGTATACATCTTGATGAACAAGATATTTATGGGCCAGACATAGATCCTGTCGAACTCAGAGCACGCGTTGGAATGGTTTTTCAAAAGGCAAATCCGTTTCCGAAATCTATTTTTGACAACATTGCCTATGGCCCAAGAATTCATGGCTTGGCTAGTAATGACAGCGAGTTGAAAGATATAGTCCACAATAGTTTGGAAAAAGCAGGACTTATGGATGAAGTCAAAGATCGGTTAAATGATCAAGCAACGGGGCTTTCAGGGGGTCAGCAACAGAGAATATGTATTGCCAGAGCCATTGCCGTTAGCCCTGAAGTTATTCTAATGGATGAACCCTGTTCTGCACTTGATCCGATCGCCACTGCAAAAATCGAAGAACTTATGAATGAACTATCTGAGTCTTATACCATTATTATTGTAACCCATTCAATGCAGCAAGCGGCACGTGTATCAAAGAAAACGGCCTTTTTTCATTTAGGAGACTTAATTGAATATAACGACACAGATAAAATTTTTACTCAACCCGAGAATCAAAAAACACAGGACTACATTACCGGGCGATTTGGATGATAAGGAAATAGAATGACTTTACATATTTCATCAGCATATAACGAAGACCTCATTTATATTAACAGTAAAATCGTGGAGATGGGTGGCTTGTGTGAGCAGATTATGAATAACACGAATCTGTCGATAAGGGATAATAACGTTCAACTTGCTGAAAAGGCTGTTATTTTAGACGAGAAACTTGATTATCTAGAAAACGAAATCAACGAGTCCGTGATAAAAGCAATTGCTTTGCGACAACCTGTTGCCGATGATTTACGGGTTTTATTTTCTGCTATCAAGATTTCTGGAGCCTTTGAAAGGGTCGGTGATCTTTGCAAAAACATAGCAAAGCGCACCCAACTTCTAACCGATGAATACCAGATAGACATAAGAAGACAAATATTCGAGCTAGGTGAAAAAGTAAAAAAACAGCTTACTCGATCTATCAATTCATATACCAATCAAGATATTAAGTTAGCTACAAAAGTATGGAAAAATGATTACAAAATTGATCAAATGTATACCGATCTCTTTGAAAATCTTCTCGTATATTTAAAAAAGAAGAAACGAGTGGCCTCTGGTTCCCACCTCATGATTATAGCAAAAAATTATGAACGTATTGGAGATCATACTACTCATATTGGAGAAATGACACACTTTGCAATAACAGGTGAGAATTTAGTGGCAATAAGACCAAAAGTTAACCTACCCGTATAGAGGTTTTTTAATAATGAAACAAAAAATTTTGCTTGTTGAAGATGATAAGGACATTCAAGAAATTATAGAATACAATTTTTCTAAGGAAGGCTACGAGGTAACTAAATGCTCTGATGGAGAAAGCGCTATTGACTTAGTTAGGCATGAGACACCGGACCTTGTCATTTTGGATTGGATGCTCCCAAATCTATCTGGTTCGGAAATATTAAGGCAAATACGTTCAAGCAAGAAATTAAAAAAAATACCTGTCATAATGCTCACAGCGCGAACTGAAGAAAGTGATAAATTGAAAGCTTTTGACACCGGAGCTGATGACTATATAACCAAGCCCTTTTCAAATTCTGAATTAATTGCCCGAACGAAAGCTCTTCTCAGACGCGTGAGTGAAGACAGTTTTACAGACACCTTAAATTTTCATGACATTGAATTAAACCGTGATAACAAGAGAGTATTTAGAGGTAAAAAGGAAATAAAATTAGGGCCTGTGGAATTCAAGTTACTTGAAGTTTTTCTAATGAGGCCAGGACAAGTATTTAACAGGGAGCAATTGTTAGATAAAGTCTGGGGCAATCAGATCTACGTTGAGGAAAGAACTGTTGATGTCCATGTGGGGCGTTTACGGAGAGCGCTCAATAGGGGTAAAGTGAAAAAGGATCCTATACGAACTGTAAGAAGTGCAGGTTATTCACTAAATGAGAACTATAGTTAGTGACTTCTCATCCTATATGTAGGTAAGAGAAAAACTTTTCTGATGCTTTTTCCCAGGAAAATTTCTTTGCATGTTTTATCGCAGTCGATGCACTAAGTGTTTCTAATCCTCGCACTGCTTCAGCCAAATCTTCTCTTAAGATTCCTGCTTTCGATTTGCCAATAACATCTTTAGGGCCGGAAACGTTATATGCGGCCACAGGGAGCCCACATGCCATTGCTTCGAGCAATACCAATCCAAAAGTATCGGTTTTTGAGGGAAAGACAAAATAATCACAGTCTTGATAAATCTTTGCTAATTCCTCATGACTTTTATTTCCAAAGAATTTGACGTCTGGATATTTTTCTCTAAGTCTTTTTTCTTCTGGGCCACTGCCTATCATCCATTTTTCCCCATCGAGTTTTAGACCTAGGAACGCATCTAAATTTTTCTCTATCGCTAGTCGACTTGTGCAAACATATACCTTTTTCTTTCTAGCAGTTCTTTTCTTAGGTTGAAATGTTGAAAGATCCACTCCCAAAGACCATACCTCAGGTTTTCCCACATTCCATTTGAAGAGATCTTCTTGAACTGTTTTAGAAGGAACAAGCACTCTCTCAGAGTTTTTATGGAACCATCTCAGAAAAGCGTATGTCCAGGACAATGGGATTCCTGTTCGTGCTTTTATGTACTCTGGAAAGCGTGTTTGAAAAGCGGTTGTATAACAAATTTTTTTTTTATGAGCGTACGAACGAGCAGCTATTCCGAGAGGCCCTTCTGTATTAATATGGAGTGCATCTGGTTTCAAATCATCAAGAATAGCAAAAACTTTTTTTCTTACAAAAAGGGCTAATCTTATTTCTGGATAGGTTGGGCAGGGAATATTTTTAAACCGATCGGGTCCAATTACAAACACATCATGTCCCATCTTTCTAAGGTGTTTTACTGTTTGCTGGATACAAACAACTACCCCATTGACCTGAGGTATCCACGCATCTGTCATAATAACTATTTTTGCCAAATTTGTTCTATTTAATGCCTTCAACAGGCATCAATTTACCTTTTGTTTTAGTCCATTCGATTATCTCAAGTTTGCCATCGAGATTCTCTACTAATGCGGTCATTGATTCAACCCAGTCCCCATCATTAGCGTACATTATATCTTCAACCATTTTCATCTCCGCTTTATGAATGTGGCCACAAATTACGCCATCACAACCTCTTCGCCTTGTCTCCGTTGCTATAGACTTTTCAAAGGCAGACATGAATGAGACAGCTAACTTCACTTTTGATTTTAAGTATTGAGAAAGCGACCAATAGGGCAGTTTAAATAGTCGTCGTATAGCATTAAAAACGGCGTTTATTTTCAATAGGAATACATATGCCCAATCACCAACATATGCAAGCCACCTTGCATGCTGAATAACATTGTCAAATAAATCTCCGTGGACGACCCAGAATTTTTTGCCATCAACTGTATGATGTATATCGTCATCCTTAACCTTTATGCCTCCTAGTGTGAGACCTACAAAGTCCCTAGCCACTTCATCATGATTGCCAGGGATAAATATGATCTCGGTACCTCTCTTTGCCTTCTCCAAAATCTTCTGTACGACGTCATTATGGGTCTGTGGCCAGTACCATCGTTTAGACAGTTGCCACCCGTCTACTATATCTCCTACCAGAAATATTTTTTCGCATTCTATGGTTTTTAGAAACTCTAAAAACTCCTTAGCTCTTGATCCTTTGGTTCCCAAATGCACGTCGGAAACCCATACCGTTTTAAAAACCTTTGCTGTATAACTAAGATCGTTCATTTTTTACCCAAAAAGCTCACTGATTAAACTGACATTAAAAGAAGCGAATATATTTCGAATGTTTTACTAAGTCTTTAGTAGACTTCTTTGACAATTATTAATCGTGCTATACCATATTCTTTAAATCTCGGATTTGAAAGAAAAAATGTGAGAATAACTTCTCTTTTTATATTGTTGCAAACAGGCTTACTTTTTTTGCTTTCTTTGCTACTAGATTCAAGTATTGAAGCCCAGAACCTAACGTTTTGGAACCCGTCAAAGAATATTGGTGTTGAAGTTTCAATTCCCGGTTGGGCGCTTGAAAAGAAGGTGGTATCAAAAACAGAAAACGGCATCAAGGAAGATGGTAAGCTTTACTCAAATATAAAAATTTATAAATATGATGACGATCCCTCAATATGGAAAAACTTTTTTTCCATACAAATTGAAGAGGGGATAAGTGATCCCATTAGGATTTTCAAAGATATTCAACTAGATGTCTACTTAAATTATTGCTACCGTGAAAGTTTAAAATACAACCTCATTAAAGAAACAAGTGAGCAGATAGTTTTTAATATATTCTGTCCAGAATATATTAAAAATAAATCTACAGGGGAAATAGCTATATTTTCGATGGTTAGGTTTAAAAACTATTTTGTAAAAATTTTCCAGCAGTGGCGGGGAGAAAAGATGCTGGCAAATGATAGGTCAACTTGGGTTGCGAATGACGCAGAGCTGATTGCCGTGATTAAGTCCCTATCATCAGTTAATATAAAATTTGAGGAAGGTAAAAAGTAATGAGAGTTTTGGTTTTAGGAGCGGGAGCAGTGGGAGGTTACTTTGGTGGAAGAATGGCTGAAGCGGGTATTGATGTTACCTTTTTGGTAAGAGAGAAAAAGAAACGAAAATTAGAAAAAAAAGGTTTGGTAATAAAGAGTCCAAAAGGTTATTTCGCCGCTAGCCCCAAACTTGTGACCATTGATAAATTGGAAAGTATCTATGATGTTATCTTATTTACTAATAAAGCCTATGATTTAGACGAAATTTTACAGTCTCCTTTTCCTGTAAAGGATGGTGCTATAATTATCCCATTACTTAATGGTTATGCACATATGGAAAAGTTGAGGAATAAGTTTCCAAATTCGCGTTTATTTGGAGGTATAGCTCATATCTTTTCGACATTGAACGATGAGGGTGAAATTCACCATTTTAACGATATTCACTCGCTTACTTTCGGTCACTTAAGCAAGGGTAATGAACAGCATGGAAGAAAATTTTTTGATGCCTGTAGTTCTGCAAATTTCTCAATTAAGTATTCGGATAACATCACTGTAGATCTTTGGCAAAAGTGGGTACTAATAACCACAGTAGCGGGAGCCACTACTCTATTTAATGCAAACATAGGAGAAATTGCGTCAACTGAGCATGGAATATCATTTATTACAAATCTTCATGATGAGTGTATAAATATAGCAAAATCAGAAAAAATTCAGGTTAATGACCATGATTTAGAACAACAAAGACACTTTCTTTCTGACAAAGAATCTACATGGAATTCTTCAATGCGAAGAGATATGGTAAATAATTCAAAAATTGAATGCACTCATATATTTTTAGAACTTATTAAGATTGCAGACAAAAACAGCATTTTATGTCCTTCTTTAAAAACAGCAATGATAAATGGTGAAATATATATGCAGTCTCTACTCTAAGGTGCAATCCAGCTAGATCTATTATTATTAAAATCTAATAACATTCTCTCGTGGCCCGATGATTTTAAATAAAGAAAATCTATTTCGGTTATCTTATTATCGACAACACAAAAATTCTTTTTTCCCTCTTCACTTTGTTCCGATGTCGGAGTTTTTCCCTTTAACTCTTGGGGCAAACCATCATCCTTTTCTTTAATATTGCTTGAAGGATCATATTTTGTTAAATAACATTTTCTTGATGAGAGCCCTGTCTTAACCCATGAGTCATTCCATATAAAATCGTCGTAATGGATACTAGAAATTGTCTTTATCCTTAACTGCATTTTAAGCTTATAACTATATACTAGGCAGACTGTGTTTGGGTTTTTCTTAATGTCAACAAGTTTTGGACTTCTGTAGTCGGTGTGAAAACGAATAATGTTTTTATCTTTATCAAAATTTCTTAAAACAACACTTCTTGCTTCCACTCCCTCCTTTCCAATGGTACAAAAAGTCATAATGTGGAAATCATGATCTCTCTCTTTCGCCCCGTTTTCCAATAGCTCACGGACTTTTATAAAAATATCGTTATTCATTTCCAATTCCATAGATGCCTGATATCTTAAATATATTAAAAAAAATAGTTTTTTCAAAAGAGCCTTTTGGATTACTTATATTACTCGCTATAGCAATGCCCATAGCGTTTTCGACTTGGGTCGCTTTACTTAACAATTTTGTTATAGAAGTTTCAGGTTTTTCTGGCGTCGAAATAGGATGGCTTCAAAGTGTAAGAGAGATACCAGGATTTCTTGCTGTCCTTGTAATTTTTATTTTGTTTTTTATAAGCGAACAAAGACTTGCTTACATATCACTAGCTCTTCTGGCTTTGGCAGTAGCGGTTACTGCTCTTTTCCCAGAATTTAAAGGATTGATATTTACAACATTAATTAGTTCAATAGGTTTTCATTACTATGAGACAGTAAATCAATCGCTTCAATTGCAATGGCTTAAGAAGGAAACGGCTCCTTCATCAATTGGTTGGATTATTGCAGCTGGGTCTGGCTCGGCTTTTTTTGTCTATATCGCTATAATTATTCTCTGGCTAAATCTTAACTTCAATTATTTTTTTATTTACTTTTTTGCAGGTGTATTATGCTTATTAATAGTCGCCTTTTGCTTTTTTTACTATCCACAGTTTGAAATCGGCAAAAAGCAAAAACTTAGCATTGTAATAAAGAGAAGATACTGGATTTATTACACCTTACAGTTTTTTTCAGGTGCCAGACGACAGATATTCGTTGTTTTTGCAAGCTTTATGATGGTTGAAAAATACGGTTTCGACGTTCACCAAATTACCCTTCTTCTTCTTACAAATTTTTTAATTAACATATTCATGGCACCTTTAATAGGTCGATTCATAGAAAGATTTGGTGAAAGGCTTTCTCTTGTTGTCGAGTATTTTGGGCTTATGGTAATTTTCCTCCTTTACGCGGGTCTATATTATTTTGATTGGTCTCACATTGTCGCCTCTATTTTATTTATAGCTGACCATATGTTCTTTGGGTTGGCTTTTGCTATGAAAACATATTTTCAAAAAATTGCAGATAGCGAGGATTTTGCTCCAACAGCAGCTGTTGCCTTTACAATAAACCATATATCTGCTGTATTTCTGCCGGTTTTATTAGGTTATATTTGGGTAAATAACAATAGCGTCGTTTTTTATTTAGCGGCTTTATTATCTTTTATTTCATTAATAGTTGCGCTCTTGATACCGAGATTTCCATCTAAAGGAAACGAAAGTATTGTATGATTAGGTGTTCTGTTGATGAAGATCTAAGACGCTACCTATCTCATTCATTTCTAAATCTGGTTGTGGCGGCAAAGGGATTTTTTCAAATTGAATCCAACCGTTTTGAAAATCAAACCTGAGGCCAACCTCTAACAAACCAGTTCTCTGAACTAATTGGCTTAAACCCTTTGTGTTTTTTAAAGCTCTATTAATAGATTTGCACATAATCTTATGAAGAAACTCTCTCTCTAATTTTGCCTTAGGTTTAAATGTTTTTTTTATCTCCAAATATTCAAGGTCCAAGCACCGAACATTTATTGCACTATTTCCACCTGAAATACTTATCGATACTAGAGGTTTTGTCTCTCCAATTCGAGGAATAGCCCAAAAAGACTCAAATTCCCAATTGGGACGTACAAGGCTACTTATTTCCGCATTCATAGCAGCCGTCTGAGAAAATAATGCTTTCAGTGTTATGAAAAACATTATGAAAATAAATGGGATAACTTTTATAAACAACACATGACCCTTATACAAAATATATCTATAAATAGTTCAAACTTTATTAACATCTATTTCAACTTTGTCTACTGGTATATCAGGGCTATTCGTGTTCTCTCCGATTACAAGCGGAAGTATTTCACTTTGATCATTTCTCCCTAGATTTTCATATATCTCTTCTTTCCAATCTAATGTTGAGAACTCTCCACACTTTTTACAAACTGGCACCCATTCACTTTGGCTGTCACAGCTAGAGCAAATCCACGTCTTTGATCGCCTAGCTGTAACGGCTTTTGCAAGCCAACCTTTTACAACAGCATCTGATGATCCAACTCCCTTTTCAATGGCAGCCATAAGAGTATATATCTTTGCGTTTGCTTTATCAGTTTCAATTAAATCAATGATAGACCGTCTCGCTTCAGGATAATTTTCAGAAAGTATATTTAACTCAGCTTTCAAGGTTTTTGTTTCTATATCAGTTTTTTTAACTTTTAAGATCTTTTTGAAACGCTCTATTCGAGCATCTACGCTTTCATTATTCTCGATCTCTGCAAATTTTTTTGCAATATCAGGGTGAGGAATGGCTTTCCATGCACTTAACAATGCAGCCTCAGCCCTCTTTTTTTGGCCTTCAAGCAATTCTAATTCAGACAAAAAAATTGAGTTTGGAACTAAAGCAGCAGATCTTTTTAAGGCTTGCCTTGAAACCTTCAATGCTTCTAGAGTTTTCCCCTCTGACCTAAGCTCTTTGGCTTTTTGAAATAAAAGAATACTCTCTCCTTTACTATAGGTTTCCTTATCCATTTTTTTAATCTTATTTATTTTTTTGTAAGTTATCAGTGCTCCTTCCCAATCTCCTTCTGTAATTTGCAGGTTGAAAAACGTTTTATTAAAGGATAAGTTTTGCGGTTTCAGTTTGATTAGCCGCTCTGTAAGTTTTAGCGCTAAGCTCGTATTACCTTCTGACAGATTCATTTTTATAAGACCGAACAAACCCATACTTCGGGTGGTTTTGTCTTTTATTAATTCATAAAAAATTTCTTCTTGCTTTAACAAGTTTCCCTTTGCCTCATACGAGCTAAGAGATAATATGTTTGGCAAAGACTTCGACTTTAGATACTTTTTACTACGTTTTATGTCTAGTAAGGCTTTTTCATAATCTCCCTCAAAACTTGCTGTGTATGCACTTAATAAAAAGCTTTGTCCTTTTCTTTCAAACCTTCTTTCAAAAAACCTATTAAGTGCTGTGTCATCTCCTCTCAAAAATCCAATTAAGGACAGTAAAAACTTTATGGCTGTATTTATCAATATTGTGGTAATTAGAAGCGCTAAGATAAGTGCAGAGAAAGATATAAAACTTAACTGGTATTCTCTATTGAGAACATTAATGGTTAATGTTCCATCACTATCTTTCAAGAAATTAAATACGAAAGCTAGTGCTATCGCAATGCTGAAAAAAAATACTGCCTTTATAAAAACCCAAATCACTGATTTATCTGATCTTCAGTTTTAATGAGTTTTTCCAGCTTTCTAATCCATCCTTTCATCACGGCTCTAGTCTCCAATGATAAATTACCTGTCTCTTTTATTGCAGTCTCCAAATTTCCACTTTTTATTGCATACTCTATTCTAGAGAGAACGGCGTCAGTATGATCACCATCAATAGGCTGAGTGGATCTAGAAATAAAAATTGTCTGAATATAACTCGTTACCCAATCTCTCCAGTTCGTTTTCTCATGAACTTTTATTTCATTTTTCAAAGCATAATAAGAAACGTCTGAGAACTCTTCTATTAAACTCAAAAGCTCTTGACTTGTTTCTACAGTATTTTTTTTGCCTATATTCTGATAGGAATTTCCTAAAATCCTTAAACTCTTTTTGTTTTTTTCAATAAGCTTTTGATTCAACAATATTTGTTTCTGTAACAAATTTAATTTTTCTTTATACGTTGATTGGAACTCAATCAGTTCATTACGTTGTTTTTTTAAAACGTCCTGATGTTTATTATCACTTTCGCCAGGAGACTCATTTTTTCTTTTGTTTTTGAAGTTCTCAGTTATAGAGGTACTTATTTTTCTATCTATATCTTCAGAAATAGTTTTTATCATATTGTTGGTTATATCAATTTTTGAAAGTAAAAATTCTTTTTCTGATTTTAAATCTTCAATTCGTGAATTCTTAAGTTTTTCTTTTTCCGAAACAAACGCGTTTTTGCTCAACTTAGAGTCCAGGTCAGATTTTAAATTTTTAAATTCGACAAAAAAAATAAAATATAAAGCGCCGAATACTATTGCTATTAATATTAAACTAACCATAGCCAACATAAGAGCATAATTGAGGTGAGCGACCGGTGTTTTTGGTCCATCTGTGTTTTTTTTCAAATTCTTCTTAGTGTTTGATTCTGTCACTTTTAAGCTTTTTTATTTTGATATTCAATTTCAAGAATACTCTTTAACTATCATATTAACCATATCTGAGATCAGAGGCTCTTGAATTGTCTTACACCTGACATCGCTATCTAAAACAGATTTTAATCTATTTTCAATTTTTTTGCTAAAACAGAAAAATGTTTTGTCTAAGTTTTGACTCGCAGAACTTTTTAACAAGCTATCAACGGATTTCTCTGAGAATAATGCAATACCTTTCAAATTCTTTCTGGATAAGATCTTGTCTAATTCCTCTTTCTGAAAAGACCTTTTTTGCTTATAAACCACATGCTCTTCACAATTAAAGTTATGCTTCGAAAGCTCTGCTTTTAAGTCATATGAAATTTCGTTACCTCGCAAATAAAATATGAGTGGTTTATTATTTCTATAGTGGTCTTTTAAGCCAAAAAGCAACTGTTTAACATTAGAGAAAATGAATGTGTTAGTAACGCCTATTTCTTTTAGTAATTCTTCACATCTTTGTCCCACAGCAAAAACAGGTGTTTCAAAGCTTTTCAATTCTAAAGTTATTTTTTCCAAGGCATAAACGGAAGTAAAAACTAAAACATCAGCTTCTTTCAAGTTTACATCAGTTTTCAATAACTCTATTTCCAAAAGAGGAAATATTAACACCTTCCCATTGAACTTTTCTTTTTCTAACATTTCCTTGAAACGGCAACTGTCTTTAAAAGTTCTAGTTAAAAGAATTTCTTCAATTAAAGAAATTTTTTCCTCCTCTTAACTTTATCTCCCTTCCTGCCTCACGCCCAATTTCCTCAGCCAAAGCCCAATCCCCTTGCCAAACGTCGTTTATTTTTTGTTGCCCGTTAGGACTTATTATTTCTCCCATGAATTTAAACTCTTCATTATTTTTTAAAGCCAAGCCGCCTATGGGTGTCCTACAGGATCCATCTAACTCGCGTAAAAATGCTCTTTCCGCTTCCACCCTTCTCTTTGACACAACGTCATTGAGAGGAGCTAAAAATTCTTCTATTTTTTCGTTTTGCAAATGTTCAATCCCAACAGCTCCTTGAGCCACAGCTGGCAACATCTCGTCTATTGACACAGGGTTTATTAGTTCTTCTAACCCCAATCGATTTAACCCGGCAGTAGCTAAAAAAGTTGCAAGGGCTACATTGTTGTCTAATTTTTCTAGTCTTTTTTGAACATTTCCTCTAAACTCAATTACCTTTAAATCTTCCCGCTTATTTAATAACTGTGCCTTTCTTCGAAGAGATGAAGTTCCTACAATACAGCCTAGGGGTAATTCTCCAATAGAAGAGTATTTTCTCGATATAAAAGAATCTCTAACATCTTCGCGTTTTAATATAGTTGAAATAACCAATTTTTCTGGGAGTTCCGTTTCAACATCTTTCATAGAATGAACGGCTATATCTATTCGCTCTTCAATAATCGCTTGTTGAATTTCTTTCGTAAATAGACCCTTTCCCCCGATTTTCGAAAGAGATGTGTTCAAAAATTTGTCTCCACTAGTTTTTATTATCTTTATCTTTATTTTTTCAGGATCTATATCATTGGATAATACTATTTTATTCTTAACCTCATTAGCTTGTGCTAATGCAAGAGGAGACCCTCTTGTACCAATGATCAATTTTTCTAGGCTTCTATCTATACTCATTTGTAGATTTTCTAATTTATAATTTTTCAATTAATGTAATATATAACCATGTATGAGTCTATCATAGCCCTAGGAATAGAAAGTAGCTGCGATGAAACTTCTATAGGAATCATCAAAGTGGCTGTCAAAGATAACATATTAGTTACAGAAAGACTCGGGCTCGTGACGGAAACTCAAGAAAAACTTCATAAGGATTTCGGAGGGGTGGTACCTGAAATAGCTGCACGCGCACACTCAGAAAGAATAGATACATGCTTTACAAAGGTTCTTGAAGAGAGTGGTGTTCAAATTGATCATATTGACATTATTTGCGTGACGACCGGGCCCGGATTGATTGGAGGTCTTATCTCAGGAATAAATTTTGCAAAAGGATTGGCTTTTACAACCGGAAAGCCGATGATCGGTGTTAATCACCTTGTTGGTCATGCACTTACGCCTCAAATGACAGATGATCTAAGCTATCCTTATCTACTGCTTTTGGCTTCAGGTGGCCATTGCCAATATTTAGCAGTTTTGGAAGCGAATAAAATAAAGAGACTAGGGACAACTATAGACGACGCTCCTGGCGAGGTCTTTGATAAAGTTGCAAAAATGTTAAACCTTCCTACATTTTCAGGATCAGAGGTGGAAAAGTTTGCACGAAAAGGAGATGAAAATCGGTTTTCATTTCCTTTACCTCTTATAAATACAAATGACTGTGATCTTTCCTTTTCTGGTCTTAAATCTTCTGTAAGAAGACAGGTCGATTTCTTAGTTGATAAACAGTCTGGTCTGTATGAGAGTGATCAAAGAGATATTTGTGCGTCATTTCAAAAATCTATGAGAATAATTTTTGAAAAGAAAACAAAAAAAGCTGTAAAACTATTTTCAAAGCTTTCTTGGGGGGAAACTATATCCTTTTCCTTAGCTGGTGGTGTTGCAGCAAATAGAGACATTAGAAATTCATTGAGATCGCTTTGTAATGATCTCAATATTAAATTCTCTGCTCCCCCCCTTGATCTATGCACAGACAACGGATTAATGATTGCGTATGCTGGAACCCAAATATACTTGAGTGGCAAACAAGATAATATGGGCTTGTCTCCAAAACCAAGATGGCCCATTGATTTTGATAATCAAAACCCACTAGGTTTTGGAAAGAGAGGGCGCAAGGTATAATTAGTAACGATAACTATCGCTTTTAAATGGTCCTGATTCACTTACACCAATATAGTCGGCTTGGTCTTTATCCAATTTTGTAAGTTTCACTCCTATTTTCTCTAAATGCAATCTCGCAACTTTTTCATCTAGACGTTTGGGTAAAGTGTATACGCTATTAGAATAACTCTTTCCATTTTTCCAAAGCTCAATCTGGGCAAGGACCTGATTACTGAAACTAGCGGACATAACAAATGATGGATGGCCAGTTGCATTCCCAAGATTAAGTAATCTTCCTTCCGACAATAAGATTATATTTCTACCAGAAGCCATTTCCACCATGTCAACCTGATCTTTTATTTTTGTCCACTTTTGATTTTTGAGGGATGCAACTTCAATTTCATTATCAAAATGACCTATGTTGCCTACAATAGCCATATTTTTCATTTGCCTCATATGGTCTAGCTTTATTACATCTTTGTTTCCAGTGGCGGTAATAAAAACATCTGCAGTCTCAACTGTATCCTCCAAAGTTACTACTTCGTAACCATCCATTGCTGCTTGAAGTGCACATATTGGGTCCACTTCAGTGACTTTTACTCGCGCTCCTGCTCCTCGCAATGATGCAGCTGATCCTTTTCCAACATCACCATAACCACAAACGACTGCTACTTTTCCAGCCATCATCGTATCTGTTGCTCTTCTTATTCCATCCACTAATGACTCTTTACAGCCATACTTGTTATCAAATTTTGACTTTGTGACGCTATCATTTACGTTGATGGCTGGAAAAGGCAACTTACCTTCCCGCTCTAGTTGATACAATCTGTTTACGCCAGTAGTTGTCTCTTCTGAAACACCGAGAATTGACTTCTTTTGTTTCGTAAACCAACCACTACTCGATTTTAATCTTATTTTGATTTGTTTGAAAAGGGCTTCCTCTTCTTCTGAGTATGGGTTTTCTAAGAAATCCACATCTCCACTCTCTGCCCTAGATCCCAGCAGGATATACATAGTCGCATCTCCACCATCATCTAAAATTAGATTGGCTGTTCCTTCCTTAAAAAGAAAAATTTTATCGGCATATTCCCAATATTCTTCGAGTGTTTCTCCCTTATATGCGAAAACTGGAATACCGCTTTCGGCTATAGCTGAAGCTGCATGATCTTGTGTTGAAAAAATGTTACAACTCGCCCAACGAACATTAGCTCCCAAATCAGCGAGTGTTTCAATTAATACAGCAGTTTGAATAGTCATATGAAGACTTCCTGCTATTCTTGCTCCCTTAAGTGGTTTTTTCCCTTCAAACTCTTTTCTTATAGCCATCAATCCAGGCATTTCCGTTTCAGCGATAGCTATTTCTTTCCTTCCGAACGATGCTAAACTCAAATCCTTGATTATAAAATCTTTACTCATTTTATTTTCCTTAAAAAATTCTTTATAATTAATAAGAGCTATAATAAATTTTGCAACTTCAAAATGGAAATTAATCGAGCATGGCAGAGAATGCTTTCAGGGCGAAGGCTTCAAATATTAGATCCAAGCCCTTTAGATATAGAAATTGAAGATATAGCCCATGGATTGTCATTTTTGGCTAGGTGGAATGGTCAAACTACTGGCGAATACCCTTTTTCAGTCGCTCAGCACAGCCTTTTGGTTGAAGATATTTTCTCAAAACAATTCCCCAAAATGGATAATCACTCAAAATTATTCGCCTTACTTCACGACGCTGCCGAATACGTAATAGGTGATATGATCTCTCCCCTTAAATCTCACGTAGGGATAAATTATGAGGAATTAGATGGAAAGTTAACAATGGCAATTTGTATCAGGTTTAATATCCCAACGAAAAAAATTAAAATAATAAAAAAACGCGTAAAGATAGCAGACAAAAGAGCTGCTTGGTTAGAAGCTATAAATTTAGCAGGGTTTTCCAAGCAGGAAGCTGACAGTATATTCGGAAAACAAGAGGTCACTGAGGGTTTTGAAACGAATTTGTTGCCAGAGACACCATTTTTTGTAAGAAAAAAGTTTGTTAATAGATTTAATGAATTATATAAGCCATGAGGGAAGGGATATATTTTAAATGACATTAGAAGCCTTGAAGGATGTAAACGAAAAAACATTTGCGTCCGATGTGATTGAAAGATCCAAAGAAAAGATTGTAATTGTCGACTTCTGGGCATCATGGTGTGGTCCATGCAAAGCATTAACCCCGATTCTAGAAAGCCAGGCATCAAAAAAAAGCGAGCATATAGAAGTAGTAAAGGTAAACATAGATGAAAATCAAACTCTAGCTTCTCAACTTCGGATACAATCTATTCCAGCAGTTTTCGCATTCTCAGATGGCCAACCAATTGATGGTTTCATGGGAGTTAAAACTGAATCTGAGGTGGAGAGGTTTTTTGAGACACTAATTAAAAAGTTTTCAAAAAATAGCTCTAGTGTGTACGAAGAAATTAATAATTTTCTGTTAGAGGAAAGATTTGAAGAGGCAAAATCAGCATCCTTAGAATTAACTAAAACCAACCCATCACCGGAAAATTATTCTCTATTCATTAGGTCGATTATTGGATTAGGTGATCTTAAAGAAGCAGAGAAAGTAATAGACAGTTTAACACCAGAGGTACTTAAAGATGATGCTGTAAAAGGCGCCATTTCATCATATGAACTTATTAAAAATAATAAGATAGAAGGCAACAAAGAAGACACATTGGATATAATAAGAGAAAACCCTTCTGATTTAGACTCAAAGATAAATTATTCTAAAATACTTTTTAATGAAAATAATTTCGCTGAGTGTATAGACGTTCTATTGGGAATATACAGGATAGATAAAGAATGGAGAGACGGCTACGCCAAAAAACAGCTTCTTTCAATTTTTGAGCATCTTGGTAGCGATAACGAACTTTCCAAAAAAGGGCGAAGAGCGCTTACATCCCTAATTTTTGTTTGAGACCTATATGGAAAAATTACCAAAAAATATACCCCTCTTTCCTTTGCCTGGAGCTCTATTGTTACCTAATAGCAGACTTCCACTGAATATATTTGAGCCGAGATACATTAGTATGGTTGAGGACGCTCTTGCCACGAAGCACAGACTTATAGGAATGATCCAACCTATAAAAATTAATACTGGAGCCAGCCTAAATGAAGTAAACAAATACCAAAAAGTCGGTTGCGCTGGTAGAATTGTTTCATTTACCGAAACAAATGATGGTAGATATCTTATTACTCTGGAAGGTATCTCAAGATTCAAATTTACAAAAGAGATTGATCATAAAATGCCTTACATTTTATCTGAAATTGATTGGGATTTTTATACAAATGATCTTATACCATTCGAAGGAATAAACAGCTTTGATAGAGGTGGTTTTTTAGAGATTTTGAAGAAGTATCTGGATAGCGCACAAATAGCATCTGACTGGGAGGTTCTCAAAAAAGCTAGTGAAGAAGTTCTTGTGAACTCTTTATCAATGCTTTGCCCTTTTGAGCCTGAGGAAAAGCAGGTGTTATTAGAAGCTGAAACAATAGTCAAAAGGCTTGACGTTTTGGTAACATTGATGAAGCTATCATCGGAAAACGACATTGAGAGTCGATATGTCCAATAAAAAAGAAAATGATTTCAATACTGATCTCACAAGACTATTGGTTTGCCCGATCAGTGGAGGAAAATTATACTATGACAAAAATGAGAATTTTCTTGTATCAAAAGTAGCTAAGTTAAAGTTTCCGATTCGAGACGGAGTTCCTATACTTTTAGCAACTGAATCGAAGCCTATTTTTAGTGACTAAAAAGTCGTCTTTTTGTAAAAATCATCGAGATTTTTAATCTATCAGCAGCCTTAACTACACTTTCATCGTTTATTGATCCTCCAGGCTGAATAATACAATTTATTCCATTTCGTGATGCCAGCTCAATCGAGTCCGGAAATGGGAAAAAGGCATCAGAAGCCATACAATTAGCTAAAGTCTTTTTATCTTTTGAATATTTTTTTTCTAAAATTTTTGAATTATTGATTGCAAGTTTCACACTTCCCACCCTATTTGTCTGCCCGGCTCCAATTCCTGTTACGCAAAAGTTTTTACCAACGACGATTGCGTTAGATTTTACATGTTTAACTATCTTCCATAGGAAAACTAGGTTATTAAAATCTTTCTTGCTTGGTTTTCTTTTGGTAACTACTTTGATTTCCTCTTTATTGGGTTTACTCAATGACGTTTCTTGAACAAGGTAGCCCCCTATTACCGACCTAACCTCCTCTTTTTCTAAAAGAGCTCCATCAAATTTCTTTACTTCTACAATCCTAATATTCTTTTTTAAACTGAGTGTTTTAATAGCTTGTCTAGTGAAGCTTTTTGCAATTATCACCTCGGTGAATATGCTCGATATTTTTTTTGCTAATTTGTCGTCAACTTTTTGATTAATAGCAACAATTCCACCAAACGCGGATACAGGGTCTGTATTAAAGGATTTTTTATATGCACCTAATATATTGTTATGAACTGTTACTCCACATGGATTTCCGTGTTTAATAATTACACATGACGATTTTTTATACTCTTCAAGCTCACATAATATTTTGTAAGCTGCTGTGGAGTCTATAAGGTTATTGTAAGATAGACTTCCCTGTAAAATATTAATTGATTGTTTTGTTTTTTTTTCTATACGAGGACTATTTAAATATATTGCGCTCTGGTGGGGATTCTCACCATACTTCAGATCCTGTCTTGATTTTCCACCAAAGACGCGGCTTCTCAAAGATAAAGACTGCTTTTTTGATAAAAACCACCCTGTTATTAAATGATCGTAATAAGAAGTTTGGGAAAATGCTTTTCCAGCAAAAAACTCTCTTGTTATTCGGCGGGTAGAACCTTGGTAGATTGTCAGTTCTTTCTTCAACTCGAAATAATCTTTTGTATCAGAGATAACCATTACATGATCAAAGTTTTTAGCAGCAGCTCTTATCAAAGCCACACCTCCTATGTCAATATTTTCAATTATATCTTTTCTGAGGGCTTTCCCTCTTAAAATAGTTTCAAATGGATAGAGATTAACAACAACAAGATCTATAGCTTCCGAGCCCATTTTTTTTAACTCCTTGGAACTAACAGCATCATCTCTATCAAATAGTATTGGAGCATGAACTTTTGGGTGAAGTGTTTTAACTCGACCATTTAGAATCTCTGGAAACCCCGTCAAATCACTAACCTCTGTAACTTTTAAACCTTCTTTTTTTAAATAGCTTGCTGTTCCCCCTGTAGAGACAAGATCTACTCCTAAACCTTCTAAAAATTTTGCTAAATCATTTAGACAATCCTTGTCACTTACACTTATTAAAGCCCTTCGGATCGGTATTGTTCCTGATTTCAATCAATAAACTCCTCTATTTTCCAATAAATTTTGCTGTCACTTTCTTCCACATTTTTTTCAATTACCAGTCTTATTATTTCTTGAGGTTCAAAAAAATTACCTATGTAAGTTGACTTTTCGAGTCTCAGATTTCCTCCTTTATATGAAAAAAACATTTTTTTATCATCTGGTGTTTCTAATAAAACTCCACTTCTCCTCGTTGTACAAGCTATTGACGGATGCACGTGAAAATATACGGAAAAAGAGACATCTATTAAATCTATTTTGGTGTCTCCTTCAGAGATTACGGATTCATTTCCTATCAAACAATTTTTTACTAAATCCATAGAAATTTTTCTATTAATGGACACTCCATAGTCCTTTTTATAAGCGTCATGAGCTACCTCTATAATTTTCTTAGTAATAGATCGTTCACAGTTCATTTTAGTATTTCTAGGCCCATCCTTTATATAATAATGAGAGTTATTTCTTGAAAAATGTTTTTTTCCAAAAGAACATTGTGATTTTTCATTAAACAGCAAAACATTGTGCGCTTTTGAACTTTGGCAATATTTCCCATATTGATGCCCAAACCTACTGCCACCCCCACAATTAACAAAAATAGGATTGGGTCCATAGTATAGCTCAAATGAAGAGAAACCTGCATGAGCTACTCCATCTCTTTTTCCATAAAGTGGTGGAGAGGCGTCGATAATCATTAACAATCTAGCCCCATTAACCCGCTTGAAACCTAATTTGCTGACTTCATCACCTACTTTATACTTTCTTATTTCTCCAAGAAGTCTCACATATTTATTGTGATCTCCTAAACAACCACCATGAGCACTAACTAGGCTACCGTTACCAAACTGCAAATACCTTAGGGAGGAGCCAAAAAAATATGATATTTTTCTTAATATTTTTTCCTCTCTCGAAATTTGGCTGCTCTCCCTATTTTTTTCAATTTCAATTGTTTCAAGTAAATAAAAAAATACTGTTGATAACTCTTCGGGATTTCTCATTTGGCCGTTTTTCACTATTTTCTTATATGTAGTAAGTAGTTTTATCATATGCTTTATAATTCTTTTTTTCTTTTTTTTACTAAAATTGAAGGCATAGCTACATAAAACCAAACTGTGACAAATGGCAATACTATCTAACATATTGAATGAAAGGTTTTTATAGAAAGTTAAAAATAAATAGTCATTTTTTAAGATCTTATTTATTTTTTTTAATTGTACTCCGTCACAAAAGTTTTCTAGATATGAAAAATTTCTTACTAGCGCTACTAATCTTTTAGAGCTTGATCGTACATTCCTATTTAAACGGTTAATGGGAAAGGTATCTATCCATGCTCTAGCCATATCTCTTGAGCTTTGATTATTGATAACCGCAAAATCGTTTAGCCAAGAAAAACCATCAATTCCAACTTCAACCTCATCAGAAAAGGGTAAAATGCGCCAAGGATTATCGGTTTTAACATCCAGAACGACATTACCAAATAAATTTATTTTTTTCACAAGATTTTGACCAATCTCCATGTTTCCAATATTTGAAATAGGTAGAGCATTTGAAATCATTAATCTTGTTTGACCCGAAAACATTCGTACAAAAAGTCTTGATGTACTTAGAAATATTTTTTCTATACTAAAAAATACCAGCTCTTTAATAATAAACCACATTTAATTACCGTTTCCTTTTAACTGCAAATATGCGAAATAAAAACCTTCGGTACCTCCTATGCCTTCCTCAAAAAAAGGCATTATTCTTATTCCCCTAGTTTTTTGTATTTCAAAACCATCTTTATACAAATGACACCCTTCTTTTGGATCAACTAAACTAAATCTTTTATGTTTTTTCAAAAATCGACTTATTTGGTTCTCTCCCTCTTCTTTTTGAAGAGAGCAAACAGAATAAATTATAACACCATTATCTGTCAGCCAACCAGAACAACGTTCTAACATTTTTTTTTGCGTATCTAATAAATCCTCGAGCTTATCTAGTGGTTTTAGAAATTGAAGATCAGGATTTTTCCCGAGGGTACCGGTAGCGGTACATGGAGGGTCTAAAAGAATGATATCAAACATTTTTTTTGGCTTGTATTCGAACACGTCCACACAAATTAAATCTAAGTCGTATTTCAATCTATCCAAATTTTCCTTCATCAAATTTAGCCTTTTCTTGGACTTATCGATAGAAGTCAAAATTGCTCCCTGATCAGCTAATTGAAAAGACTTTCCCCCAGGAGCACAACAAACATCTAAAACATATTTCTCTTTAAAATCTATTGGTGCTAATTTAACGGGCAAAGATGCAGATAAACTCTGAACCCACCATTCTCCTGAAATATAACCTTTGGTTTTCATAAGGCTCACGTTTTGAGAAAATCGAAAATGCGACGGATCAGTGGATGATCCCTTGAATTGCTCAAAATATTGTCCTTTTTTTACCCTGTTCCTTATATATAAGTCAACATAAGGAGACTTAGAAAATATCTTTTCTATTCTTTTCACACTCTTTAAATTGTATTGCCCTACCAAAGCCTCAAGTAATTTTTTTTCAAACAAAAATAATGGCTTAAGAGCGCTTTTATTCCACTCTGAAAATCCCAGATGTATGTAATACCTCAATTGATCTATACTGTGTTTCGTTCTTTCAAGTGAAAGTGCAAACTCTGAATATTTTTTCAAAACCGTTTCTTTTTTTACGCCTCTAACCAAAATGTCTGTTAGAGCAAGCCGGAGAAGACAGAAAAGCTCCACCCTTATCCTTCCTTTTTTTCTTTCATTTATTAGAGAATCTAGAAAAAGAGTAAATCTTAATACTTTTTGCACCAAGTCATTGCATTTAGCTTTATCTGAACTTGAGAGTGTTGAATATTTTAAAGCTTTTAAACCCTTTGACTCCCTAGTGGAAATATTTTTTTTGAAAACATTAAGGATTATAAAATAGGCTGTAGTCAAAATTTTATCTTGTGAATTTTTATTATTTAAAGATTTTTCCATATTAGAGAATTTTGATTTTTATTTTTTCGATATTATATATGGTTTACGTAAGTTTATAATTATTATTGAATAGCCGTAATGATCGATAGAGATAAAAACAGCAAGCAAGCTGAGAGAGCTTTGGAGGAAGCTAAGAAAAGACATTCTCATAAAAAAGAAAATTATGAAAAAATTCCATTAGAAAAAAAGGGGCGTGGTGGACTTGAGCCAACCAGATATGGTGACTGGGAAGTCAAGGGTATAGCTTCAGACTTTTAAAATATCAATTTACTATTGTCATAAAAATAAAAACATTGTATAAAAAGCGATTATTTGGTTTTTATTTTTTGGGCTTCTAAGCCCATTTTTTTTTTGGAGCTTCTTATTGCTAAATTTAATTGCAAACACTAGTACAGAGAAAAAAATTTATGCTGCGCTCAAATCCTTTTTTTTTGATAAAGGGTTGAGAATAGTTAAGATACAATTTCAAAAAGTTAAAGACCATAAATTATCAATTTTTCTAGATAGAATAAACGGAAAACTAACGGTCGATGAATGCGCAGATATTTCTAGGGAAGTAAAATCGCTTTTAGATATCGAAGGTATAACCAAAATTTCTTTTAGACTGGAGATATCATCAGCTGGAATAGATAGATACCTTTCCTCATTAGATGATTTAAAAAAGTATAGAAACTTTAATGTTAGGGTTAAAAGTGAGAATAACACAAGCAGAGGGAGGTTAATTAACAACGGCCCAGATTCGCTTACCTTGTCCAATAAAAATGGGGTGACAGACATTTCTTTATCTAGTGTCTTAGATGTTAAATTGGATCTGCAGGGAATGTCTTTAGAAAATATAAAAGAAATGGAGTTTAAATGAATATTTCATCAGGAAGTGGAAATGAGCTTATTCAAATAGCTGATGCCGTGGCCAAGGAAAAATTGATTGACCCAAAGCTTGTTATCGAAGCGATGGAAGAAAGCCTGGCAAAAGCTGCCAAATCAAAGTATGGGCAGGAATATGATATAAGAGCAGCAATTGAATCAAGATCTGGGACAGTGACGATGTCAAGATTCCGGAAAGTAGTTGAGCAAGTTGAAAACCATTTTACAGAGATTAATAAAGCTGATGCTAGCAAAATTAATCCTGATGTCAAAATAGAGGATTATATAGAAGAGCAGTTACCGCCTATGGATTTTGGCAGAATAGCAGCTCAAGCAGCTAAGCAAATAATAGTTCAAAAAGTAAGAGAAGCTGATCGAGCAAGACAGTATGAAGAATATAAGGACAAGGTGGGACAGATTATAAACGGTCAGGTCAAGAGAGTGGAGTACGGTAATGTTATAGTAGACTTAGGAAGAGCTGAAGCAATATTGAAAAGAGATCAATTAATTAGAAGAGAGGTTTTGCGAGTCGGAGATAGGGTAAGGGCTTACATAAAAGAAGTAAAAGAGGACACACGAGGCCCACAAATTTTCCTTTCTAGAACAAATTCTGAATTTTTAGTGGAACTATTTAAAATGGAGGTACCTGAAATATATGACGGTATAATTGATATAAAGACGGTTTGCCGCGATCCCGGTAGTCGAGCAAAAATTGGTGTCTTATCTCATGATAACTCTATAGACCCTGTTGGGGCTTGCGTAGGAATGAGAGGAAGTAGAGTTCAAGCTGTAGTAAACGAGCTTCAAGGAGAAAAAATTGACATCATCCCTTGGAATGATGACGCTCCTACTTTCCTAGTTAACGCCCTTCAACCTGCTGAGGTTAGCAAAGTAGTTTTGGACGAGGATGCAAAAAGGATAGAAGTTGTGGTTCCCAATGATCAACTATCTTTAGCGATCGGTCGTAGAGGACAAAATGTTAGACTTGCAAGTCAGTTAACTGAATATGACATTGATATATTGACCGAAGAAGATGAATCACAAAGACGGCAGGAAGAATTCAACGAAAGATCAAATCTTTTTATGGAGCACCTAAACGTCGATGAAATGGTTGCTCAGCTACTTGTATCTGAAGGATTCTCTACGATGGAGGAGGTCGCTTATGTTGAGCCTAGCGAAATTAGCTCAATAGACGGCTTCGACGATGAAACTGCGACTGAACTTCAAGAAAGAGCAAAAGATTATTTGGAAAATATAAATAAAAAATCTATAGATTTTGTAAAATCTAACGGAATTAAAGATGATCTCTTGCACTTCGAAGGATTAAGCCCTCAAATGTTAGAGGCATTAATTAAAGACGGAATAAAATCTTTGAAGGATTTTGCCACGTGCGCAGATTGGGAGCTAGCTGGTGGTTATACGACTGTTGACGGAAAAAGAGTAAGAGACGAGGGGCTTCTTGAACAATTTGAAATCTCACTTTCTGAAGCTCAACAACTTATTATGAGGGCTAGGGAAATGCTAGGTTGGGTCACGAAAGAAGAGTCTGAAGAGATAATAAAATCTCTTGATAAATAAGAACAAACTAAAGAATATTGCTGGTATTTGATAAAAAAAATTTCTTGGATAGAGATGATCTTAACGAAGATGAGTTCATAAAGATTTCATTGTCTCCTGGCAATGTATTGATCCCAGATCTATACAATGACCTGCCTGGAAGATCTGTTTGGCTTCCAGCCAGTAAGTCTATTATAGCTGATATTTTAAAAAAAGATGAGTTGAAAACATACTTTGGTATTCCAGATCTTTTGACTTCAAATTTTAGTATTCTGGTTGAAAGAATACTTAAAAAGAAAATCCTTAACAGTGTGTCATTGACAAAAAAAGCAGGAAATTTGGTTATAGGCATAGATGCAATAAAAGCTCAGCTATTAGATAGAAAACACTGTTTGGTAATTACAGCTAAGGGTGCAAAAAGCTTGCCCAAAGACTCAGTTTTTTCATATAAAAGCGTTTCCTGCTTTGAAAACTTGTTTGATCAAAAAGATTTGGAAGCAAGCACGGGAAAACATAAAGTCAAATACATCGGTATTTTTTCTAAAAATTTTAAAAAAACTATTCAAATTGACTTAAATAAACTAAAAGGTTTTATAGAAAACCATTAATTAATAGTGATTGCAATGACCGATAGTGAAAACAGAGAAAGTAAATCAAAAGTTTTGGGACTTAAAAGCGGAACTAATACAGTTCGGCAAAGCTTTTCGCACGGAAGATCAAAATCGGTTGTAGTAGAAACAAGAAAGAAGAAATTACTAATATCAAAAAAAAGTTCAGTGGTCGAAGAAATTCCCAAAAATTCAATTGCGAAAATTGAAAGTAATGAAAACGACGAAATATTAAGGAAAAAAAAGGCCATTGAAGCTTCCAGAGCAGAGGAAAAAAAGTTACAGGAGGAACAGCAGACTAGTGAAAGTCGAAAACCTCAAGAGAAAGAAACAAATGCGATGGAGGTTATAGATAAAGTAGTAAATACCGAAAATATAAATTTAGAAAAATCAGAATCAGTTGGGTTAAAAAAGAGAACAAAAAATGAGACTGGTCAAAAAACTTTTTATGAGAATAGGACAAAAGACGCTGGAGAGAAGCAAAATTTTAAATCAACAAAGTTAAACGATAACAAGAGAAGGTCTGGCAAGATTACCATTACACAAGCTTTAGGAGATGATGGAGGTCGCCAACGTTCCATAGCTTCTCTTAGAAGAAGACAGGAGAAAGAAAAACGTCAGTTATTAGAAAGCTCTTTGGAAAGAGAAAAAATTATTAGAGACGTTCAAATACCAGATACTCCTCTTACTGTGCAAGAGCTAGCAAATAGAATGGCTGAACGGTCTGCCGAATTGGTAAAAAAACTCATGACGAACGGGATAATGGTTACAAAAAACCAAGCTATTGATACAGATACCGCTACTTTATTAGTTGAAGAGTTTGGTCACCATCCCGTAAGGGTTTCTGATGCTGACGTCGAAGACGTTATAATAAATATTGATGATAATAACGAGGAGGTTAAATCTCCAAGACCTCCCGTTGTTACAATAATGGGTCATGTTGATCATGGTAAGACTACATTGCTGGATTCACTTAGAAAGACAAATATTGTTTCTAGTGAAGCTGGAGGAATAACTCAGCACATAGGCGCCTATCAAATTAACGTAGGTAAAAACCAAAAGCTTACATTTCTAGATACCCCTGGCCACGAAGCATTTAGCACTATGAGGTCGAGAGGAGCAACAATTACTGATATTGTAGTTTTGGTTGTTGCTGCGGATGATAGTGTTAAGCCACAGACAATTGAAGCAATAAATCATGCTAAGGAGGCAAAAGTTCCAATGATTGTTGCAATAAACAAAATAGACAAAGAGGGATCTGACCCGACCAAGGTAAGGACGGAACTTTTACAACATGGAATAATAGTTGAGAGCATGTCTGGAGATGTTCTTGAGGCAGAGATATCCGCAACAAATGGTACTGGCTTAGAAAAATTGCTTGAAAACATAACCCTACAAGCTGAATTATTGGAGCTTAAATCCAACGAAGAGAGGCCAGCAGAGGGAACAGTAGTTGAAGCAAAACTGGATATGGGGCGTGGGCCTGTAGCTACAGTTTTAGTGCAAAAAGGTACTTTGAAAAAGGGTGATATTTTTGTTGTAGGTCAACAATGGGGTAAAGTAAGAGCGCTATTCAACGATAAAAAAGAAAAAATCGACTTTGCGACACCTTCCACACCCGTAGAAGTTTTGGGTTTAAACGGAACTCCTGAAGCTGGAGACATACTAAACGTTTTACCAAGCGAAGCTAAGGCAAGAGAGATTTCAGTATACAGGGAACAAAACTTGAAAAACAAAAAAAATACCGTAGGAATGGGTTCTTCGCTTGATCAATTGTTAGCTAAAGCTAAAGAAGACGAGAAATTATCTTTTCTTCCAATAATTATTAAAAGCGACGTTAGGGGTTCTGGTGAGGCTATTGCCCAAGCTATGGAAAAAATAAAAAGTGAGGAGGTTGAGGTAAGAGTAGTTCATTCAGGGGTTGGAGCTATAACAGAAAGTGATATTACCTTGGCACTATCATCTAATTCTATAATTATAGGCTTTAATGTGAGAGCAAATACAGCTGCAAGGGAAAGCGCTTCTCAGAAAAAAATTGATATAAGGTATTACTCTGTAATATATGATCTTGTAGACGATATAACCAAGGCAGCAGAAGGGTTACTTTCCCCAGAAATAAGAGAAACATTCATTGGTTATGCAAAAATACTTGAGGTTTTCAAAATAACTGGGGTTGGGAAGATAGCGGGTTGCTTGGTAACAGAAGGGCACGCCAAAAGGGATGTTGGGGTTCGTCTTTTAAGGGAGGATGTAGTTATCCATACAGGGAAACTAAAAACACTAAAAAGATTTAAAGATGAAGTTAAAGAAGTGCAGTCTGGACAGGAATGCGGAATGGCTTTTGAGGCATATGAAGATATAAGGAAAGACGATGTTATAGAAATTTTTACTACCCAGGAAGTAGCGAGAACATTGAACTGACTTAATTATGAATAATATGCATGGAACAACTATAGTTGGTGTCAGAAAGAACCAAAGTGTGACAATTGCAGGCGACGGCCAAGTAAGCTTGGGTAATACAATTATCAAAGGTACTGCACAGAAGATTAGATCAATAAAAAATGAAGATTATGAGGTCATAGCTGGATTTGCGGGTTCAACTGCTGACGCTTTTACGCTTATAGAAAGACTAGAAGAGAAGCTTGAAAAATACCCTGGTCAGTTATCAAAAGCATCTGTAGAGCTAGCAAAGAATTGGAGAACTGACAAGTATTTACGGAATTTAGAGGCCATGATGATAGTTTCTGATGGAATTGACCTTTTAATAATAACGGGATCTGGGGATGTATTAGAACCCGAAAACCATATTGCATCTGTCGGTTCAGGTGGAAATTTTGCCTTGGCTGCTGCTAGAGCATTATACGATGGGAAGAAGAGTGCAGAAGAAATTGCTGTAACGGCAATTAACATTGCTTCAGAAATATGTGTTTACACCAATGATAAAGTAAAATACCTAACTTTAAACTCGAAATAAAATGTTAGAAAACTTAACACCAAAACAGATAGTAAATGAGCTGGATAGATTTATAATAGGCCAAGATGAGGCTAAAAAAGCTGTTGCAATTGCTTTGAGAAACCGCTGGAGACATCAACAATTAACCGATGAGATCAAGGATGAAATATACCCGAAAAATTTGCTCATGATCGGTCCTACTGGTGTCGGAAAAACAGAAATTTCCAGGCGCTTGTCCAAATTAGCAAATGCTCCATTTTTAAAGGTCGAAGCAACAAAATTTACTGAGGTAGGTTACGTTGGAAGAGATGTTGAACAAATTATTAGAGACCTCTTAGAAATCGCTATCATTTTGGTGAAAAAAGAAATGTACGAGGCTTTTTTTGAAAGAGCGAAGAGTGAAGCGGAAAATGTTGTGCTGAAATATATAGCTGGAGAAGAAGCTAGAGAAATAACTAAGGATTCGTTCAGGAAAAAACTAAGAGACGGTCTTTTAGATGACAAGGAAATAGAAATAGAGGTATTTGAGAAAAGTAATTCTCTTCCTAGTATAGATCTACCTGGATCTGCTACTGGCTCTATGAGTGTAATGAACTTGAGTGATATTTTTGGTAAAGGGTTTGGGTCAGTTAAGAAAAAGAAAAAAATAAAGGTTAGAGAAAGCCACAAAATACTTATTGATCAGGAAATGGAAAAGCTTCTGGATAATGAAATTATACAACATGAGGCTAAGAAAAGAGTAGAGCAAACTGGTATAGTATTCATAGATGAAATAGATAAGGTTTGTACTAGCTCTACATCTAAATCTGCTGAAGTGAGTAGAGAAGGGGTTCAACGAGACTTGTTACCATTGATTGAGGGCACTAATGTAACCACGAAATACGGTCCAATCAAAACTGACCAAATTCTTTTTATTTGCTCAGGAGCCTTCCATTTATCAAAACCATCTGATCTTCTTCCTGAGTTACAAGGCCGTCTTCCTATAAGAGTACAATTAAATCCATTAAAAAAAGAGCATTTTAAAAAAATATTAACCGATACCGATAACAGTCTCACGAAACAATATATTGCATTAATCGAGACCGAGGGCGTTAAGCTCGTTTTTAGTGATGATGGTATTGAGAAGATATGTTCGTTAGCTGAGGAAGTTAATTTTAATGTAGAAAATATTGGCGCAAGAAGACTACATACAATTTTAGAGAAGGTACTTGAAAACATTAGCTTCAATGCTCCGGATTTAAAGGGGAAAACAATGGTGATAAATGAAGAACTTGTCGAGGAACACGTCGGTAGCTTATCCAAAAAATCTGATTTAAGAAAGTATGTTCTATAATTTTTTAAGGAAAAAATAGTAAGCTCCAGTCCCTCCATGCTTATTTAGTGCTTTTGAAATATATTGGACTTTATCACGGTAAAAATGATCTGAAAGCCATCTCGTAATCTCACTGTTTATTGTTTTTATTTCTCCATGGATGTTTGGTTTAGAATTTCTGCCCTTCCCAGTTATTACCAGTAAGAACCGCTTTTTATGTCGGAAGCTATCACCCACGAAAAGCTTTAACTTCATTTCGGATTCTTTAAGGGAAAGACCATGAAGGTCTATTTTTCTTTCAATACTTATCTTCCCACTTTTTATTCGTCTAAGTTTATTCTTCTCTATATCAATATCGAATCTGGGTGAAGTCAGTTCAACAAAACTCTTTGCGTTTTTATTTTTTACAGCAGCTTTTTCCTTTCCATCTGGATAAGCTGGGACTATATCTACTTCTCTTGTTGTAGGAATTTTATTTTTTTGAAATTTTAACTCTATGCTACTACGATTATAGCTTTTTTTTTTTAATATTGTTCTTTAAAACAAAATCTTCCCATAAAATATGGTCTCTGTTTTTTTCTCTTTCTTTTTTCATAGAGTAGATTTTAATAGCCAAATTGGTGTTTTTTCAGAAAGGTTTTTGGTAAAGACCCAAGTATCTTTTTGTTTTTTTATCTCATCTGGATGACCTTCAACAATTGTTCCTTTATTATCCTTAACTACAGTCGTTATTTCTGATTTAAATAGTAGCGTGACGTCAGCAATTTTTGTTTTTTCACTGAAGGTAGCATCAACTATTCTTATATCCCTCATCCCTATGAACTTTGCATCTACTATAAACCCATCTTTTTTCCTCTTATCTATAACAGACTTAAAACTTGTTAATACTTTCTTTTCCAGGAGGTTTTTTAGTTTTTCCAGGTCACCATTTTCAAAAGCCATCAGGATTATCTCGTAAGCCATTTTTGCACCTGATACAAATTTGTTTACACTGAAATCAGGGTCAAACTCTTTAATCTTTTTGAAAACCTTTGCGCTTTTGCTATTTTCCTCTACATAATCAAAAATGTCATCATCAGTAATATTTTCAATCTTTTGATCTACTACAAGAGGTGCATTACCAACATCATTGGAGGAATCTTTGATGTCATTGAGCGTCTTTTCAAAACCATCTCTAGAACCAAGGACTGCTCTCAAACGCCAAAAAAGGAATATTGCAACAGCTGCTAATATAAATATTTGTAACATATTCACCGGTCCAATTCTTGTTTCTGTCTCTTTGTCGAAGAGATACACTCTATAAGGAACATATAAGATTTAATTTTATTGTGTCCACCTGTAAGATGGAGTATATAGTCCCTCACGATAAAGAAAAGTTAAAAATTTATGGCTTCAAAACAAATAAATTCCGATGAGGACAAATACTACGTTGAAAATTTACTATTTAACCATGAAATAGAAATACAGTCCCAGTTCGTAAAAGATTTCTCCTTTGAAAAAAAAGAAGACTATGTTTTCTTCACAGAAGAAGATTTCAAAGGGAAAACAGACTTTTCCCTTAATATAGAGGTTGAAAACGAGAAACGAGAGAATAATTCAGTATTAGTTTCGCTAAGTGTAAATTTAGAAGCAAAAATTAATGAAAAGACAGCTTTTATATTAGAAATGACTTACTGCGGTTTATTCAAGTTTCCGAATGTAATCGAAGATATTCTTAAGAAACAAATACAAATAGAATGCCCGAGGATGCTATTTCCATATATAAGAAGAATAATTTCTCAGACAATGATAGAGAGTGGTATGCCCAACATTGACATAAAAAACATTAACTTTTTTGACTTATATAAATCCAATAACAAAAACTAGTACCAATAGTTTTTTTTCATTTCAAAAATGAATTTCTTATGAAGACTTGTTTCTTTTTGAGACAACCTATTTTCTTTTAAAGGACTTTTTCTAATAAAAATTTTTTTTTCTAATGGTTTTATACGAGTTTCAACAGCTTCAAATTCAAGCTGAGAGAATTTAAACCCTGGTTGTTTGCCTCCTGCCAACTCTAAATACACTTCAGAGAGTATTTCGCTATCAACAAGCGCTCCATGATTTCCTTGTCTTTTATTATTAATTCCAAACTTAATGCATAGAGAATCTAGTGAAACCGATTTACCGGGGTACAATTTCTTGGCAATCTCTAAGGTATCAACTACATTTTGATATCTTATTTCCTTATACGGTAAGCTGTCATATACGTCATTATTGTAATTCTCAAGCCTCTGTATTTCATAATTTATAAAGCCAATGTCGAATTTTGCATTATGTATGATTAGGTTTGACTCACCGACAAAATTAACAAAGTTCTTTATTATTTCGGAAAACAGTGGTTTATCTGATAAGAAATCCATAGACAATCCATGCACCTTAAAGGCCTCTTCTGGCATTTCACCTTCTATCATTGGGTTCAAATAAGTGTGGAATGTATTTCCTGAAGGTATATGGTTTATAAGCTCTATAGCCCCAATCTCAACTAATCTATCTCCCTTATCAGGGTTTAGCCCAGTTGTTTCCGTATCTAAAACAACCTCTCTCATTTCATTTTAACAACTGATTTATTGTTTTGTGTATTTTTACAACATCCTGCCTAGTCTCCTTTAAACTCCTATCAGTATTAATTAAAAAATCTGCGCGTTTTATTTTTTCTTTTTCACCTAACTGATTCCTTTTTATAAGCTGAAAATCTTTATTTTTCATGTTTTTCCTGCCAAGCACTCTATTTTTTTGAGTAATGTTCGAAGCAGTAACCACCAATACAGAATCAAATTCATTTTCTAACTCTTTTTCAAATAGAAGAGGTATATCATAAATCACTAAAGGGTGGTGTTTGTTAGTCTCTAAAAAGTTTTTCTTCGAATTTTGTAATAAAGGATGAACTATCGCTTCTATGTTTTTCAGAATACGGTTGTCTGTGTGAATTAAATTTCTTAACTTGCCTCTATCAACTCCATTTTCTGTTACAACATCGGGAAAGGCTTTAGATATTATGTTTGTAGCAGTGCCATTCTTTTGGTATAATTCTTTTACAGCGTTATCTGCACACCAAACAGGTACACCAAGATCTCGAAACATATTTGATACAGTGGTTTTACCCATAGCAATAGAGCCAGTCAATCCAAGAACAAATCTGGGATTTTTACTCAATTATAAACCTTCTTATTTCTTCGTCTATTATGGGGGTTTTTTGAAACCAATGTTCAAAAGCTGGAACCGCCTGATTAATTAACATTCCTATTCCTCCTACCGTTTTTAATTTAAGGCTTTCAGCTTCTTTTAAAAGTTCAGTAATCATTGGATTGTATACAATGTCTACCACTAATGCTGTTTTTTTTGCTCTAGATATTGGTTGTGAGAAGTCTGGTTGGCCAACCATTCCCATAGATGTTGCATTAATGATTATATCAGCATTTGTTATCATCTCAGGCGCTGATCTCCAGTCAACCACTATTACCTTAGCTCCCAAGTTTTCCGATATTATTTGAGCTTTTGCACGAGTTCTATTTGTTATTCCCACTTCTTTAATACCATTTGAAATTAACGCTGACGCTATAGCTCTAGAAGATCCTCCTGCACCATATATTAAAGCAGTTTTATCATAAAATTCGAAATCTGGAATTACATCAACTATATTCTGAATAAAGCCATAACCATCTGTGTTGTCCGCATGAATTTTACCAGTTTTACTGAAATATAAGGTATTAGCAGCTCCAATTAATGCCGCTCTATCAGTAATTGAGTCTGCAAAAGATAGAACGTTAGTTTTGTGTGGTATTGTTACGTTAACTCCATTAAAGCCTAGGTCCATCAAGCTGTTTATAGAGCTTTGAAGTTTCTCTGTGGTAACAGAAAAAGGTATATAAAAACCATTTATTTTGTATTTTGACAACCAATAATTATGTAATTTTGGTGATTTACTATGTGATATTGGATGTCCTATAACTCCTGCCAGGTATAGATTGTTTTCAGTTGTGTGCTTGTCCATATTAGGCTGTTGATAAAAATGGATTTATGTTGGTTATTTTTTACAAACATATAATAAGTTACTTTTCGTTAAAAACTATTGTTTTTTTCTTAACAAACCAACCCACACCCAATAAATTTAACAATTTAAATTTCGTCTGTTATTAAATAACAAAATATCTAATCTTTTTAATGCTTTAGCCATTTAATAAAAAAATAACATTGTTAATAATTATGAAAAATTTGAAGTATCCCCAATTTTTTGTATATCTACAAAGAACAACTATATATATATATATATGTTATGAGTTTATTCTTGGATTGCGTGAAAGGTCTTCAAGTGGAAAGACCACCCGTATGGTTTATGCGTCAAGCAGGCCGATACTTAAGCGATTATAGAGAGACAAGGGCAAGAGCTGGGTCTTTCCTAAATCTATGTTACAATTCTGATTTGGCAACCGAAGTAACTATACAACCTATTGAAAAATTTGGTTTTGACGCCGCAATTTTGTTTGCTGACATTCTATTAATCTTAGACGCGCTTGGTGTCAACGTTCGATTTGTAGAGGGACAGGGTCCCTTAATAGAACCTGTGAAGGAAAAAAAAGATATAGAAAGAATTAATAATGTACACGCTATACACGAAAAACTTTTTCCTGTTTATGAAACTGTGAGAAAGATCAAAAAAGAGTTACCGACGAACGTTCCCTTAATAGGTTTCGCTGGGGCTCCTTGGACACTTGCAACATATTTAATTAACGGAAAAGGAGAGCAAGGATCTTTAACAGCAAAGAAATTTCTTATAGAAAATAATAGGGATTTTGAGAAAATTATAAAACTATTAACTGAGGCAACGATAGAATATTTGATAATGCAAATAAAAGCGGGTGCAGACGTCATAAAAATTTTTGATAGTTGGGCCGGGGCTTTAAACGCTGATATGGTTTTGCGTTACTCATTAAGACCAATTAAAAGAATAGTTATAGAGATAAAGAAACAATTTCCAAAAATACCATTCATTGTATTTCCAAGATCAGTAAATACAATATATAGTAATTTTTGTGATGAAGACTGCTTTGATGTTTTAGCTGTCGATCAGTTTTTAGATCGAAAATGGATAGCAAATGAGATACAACCAAATAAGATTATACAGGGAAACCTTGATCCCATTTTCCTAACGCAGAAAAAGAAAATATTGATACAAGAGCTGAAAAAAGTTACTCAAGATTTTAAAAAACGCCCTTATATTTTTAACCTTGGTCACGGTATTACGCCAGATGCCAAAGTAGAAAATGTGGAATTAGTAGTAAATTATATAAAAGGACTGAAGTTTTAGTCTATTTGTACGGAACACATATAAAACGTTGACAATAAAAAAAAAACATCTTAGCTTTGGTCGATAAGATTTCTTCTTAATAAAATTCCTTAAATTTATGGTTGATATAGATAACACAAAGCAACTGTCTTTAGCAGAACTAAAAAATCAGAGCCCAAGTGACTTATTAAAGCTTGCTGAAGAACTTCAGATAGAAAACGCCTCTTCAATGAGAAAAGGCGACATGATGTTTTCAATATTAAAGGATATGGCTGAAGATGGAGTAGAAATATCTGGTGACGGCGTTTTAGAGGTCTTACAAGATGGCTTTGGATTTCTAAGATCTACAGACGCAAATTATTTACCTGGCCCAGATGATATTTATGTGAGCCCTAGCAAAATAAAAAAGTTTTCATTGAGAACAGGAGATACTGTAGAAGGCGTCATAAGAGCTCCAAAGGAGGGTGAGAGGTACTTTGGATTAGTAAAGGTTACCAAAATAAACTTTCTCGAAATGGAGAAAGCGAAGCACAAGATTCATTTTGATAATCTTACACCGCTTTATCCAGACCAAAGAATAGGGCTCGAGTTGAATGATTCAGCGACAAAAGATAAGTCTGCGCGCGTAATAGACTTGGTTGCACCAATAGGAAAAGGGCAAAGATCGCTAATAGTTGCTCCTCCTAGAACCGGAAAAACGGTTATACTACAAAACATTGCACACTCTATAGAAAAAAATCATCCGGAATGTTTTTTAATAGTTTTACTCGTAGATGAGAGGCCTGAAGAAGTAACAGACATGCAAAGATCAGTAAAAGGAGAGGTTATATCCTCAACTTTTGACGAACCAGCAACAAGACATGTCGCGGTTGCTGAAATGGTAATAGAGAAAGCTAAAAGATTAGTGGAACACAAAAGAGATGTCGTGATACTGCTTGACTCAATTACAAGATTAGGAAGAGCGTATAACACTGTTGTGCCCTCGTCTGGAAAAGTGTTGACTGGTGGGGTTGATGCAAATGCATTACAGAGACCAAAAAGATTTTTTGGCGCAGCTAGAAATATAGAAGAAGGTGGTTCATTGACTATAATAGCAACCGCACTGATTGACACTGGTAGTCGAATGGACGAGGTGATTTTTGAAGAATTTAAAGGAACTGGTAATTCTGAGCTTGTTTTAGACCGGAAAATTGCGGATAAAAGAGTTTTCCCAGCGATAGATATATTGAAATCAGGAACAAGAAAAGAGGATTTACTTATAGACAAAAGGGAATTAACAAAAATATTCGTTTTAAGAAGGATACTGAATCCAATGGGAACTACAGATGCTGTTGAATTTCTTTTGGAAAAACTAAAGCAAACGAAGACAAACAGTGATTTTTTCGATTCTATGAACACCTGAGACAAGTTATGAAAGACACGATTTTTGCGCTTTCTACAGTACCGGGCCTTTCGGCAATATCCGTATTCAGAATTTCAGGACCTGAGTCATTCTCTGTTTTAAAGAAGATAACTACTGGGGAAAAACCGAAAAGTCGGTATGCAACTTTAAAAAAGGTTTTTTGGGAGGGAGAGGCTGTTGATCAATGCATAGTGATTACCTTTGAAAAAAATGAAAGCTTTACTGGTGAGAGGACTGTAGAGATTCATTGTCATGGTAGTATTGCTGTCATTGAAAAAATGGCTTCAGTTTTAATAAAAATCGGATCCTCTTTAAATTTAAGACCGGCAGAGGAAGGGGAGTTTACACGGCAAGCATTTTATAATGGCAAGATGGATCTCATTCAAGTGGAAGGGCTGGCCGACCTGTTAAAATCAGAGACTGAGGCCCAGAGAAAGATTTCCTTGGGATCCTTGGAGGGCGTCGTTTCAAGAAAAATTGAGGGGTGGAGATCAAAAATTATTGCTATTTTGGCTTTTTTAGAAGCTGGTATTGATTTTACTGATCAGGACTTGGGCGAAGTACCGGTCTTAAATATGATAGTTGATCTCACAGAAATCCTTAAAAAGGAAAGAGAGAGTTTTCAGAGCATTAGATCAATAAAAGAGGGTTTAGACATTGCCATAATTGGTCCTCCAAATGTTGGGAAATCAACTCTGATCAATCGTCTTTCTAAGCGAGAAGTTTCTCTGACTTCTAGAATAGCAGGCACTACAAGAGATATAATTGAATCCAAAGTTCTAATTAACGGTGTTGTTGTAACGCTTTTGGATACCGCGGGTCTAAGAGAAACAAGAGATACAATAGAAAAGAAAGGAATTGCGATTATAAAAAAGCGATTAAAGACTGTCGCATTTAAGATATTTCTCATAAATAACGAGGCAGATTTAAAAAACATAGGTATAAAAACTTGTGATGAGGATATTATTTTTAAAGCAAAGGCCGACCGAGGAAATAATACGAGATTTATTGGAATATCAGGAAAAACAGGCTTGGGAGTAAAGGAAGCCATCAGTTTAATAGAAAAAAAGCTTCCAAAAATTTATTTTAATAGCGGGTCAATAGCCACATATCGTCAACAATCAAAAATAAGCGATTTGCTAGATGTTTTCTTAGGTTTGGAGCTCGATGTTAAAGCTGGACTAGATATTGAGCTGGTAGCCGAAAAAGCAAGGGATGGGCTAAAATTAATAGAAGAGTTAACTGGAAGAATAGACACTGAGGAAGTTTTGGGTATTATATTTAAAAGTTTTTGTATAGGAAAGTAAGTTTCACGTGAAACATTTGTTTGATGTAATTGTTATTGGTGGTGGTCATGCCGGCTCAGAAGCAACGTATGCTGTAGCTAGGGCTGGTGGGCGGGTGGCTCTAGTGACAAAAAAAAGAGACCAAATTGGGGTAATGTCATGCAATCCAGCAATAGGGGGACTAGGAAAGGGTCACTTAGTAAGAGAAATAGATGCTCTAGGTGGCCTTATGGGGGTTGCTGCTGATATATCAGGAATTCAGTTTCGCTTGTTAAATAGGTCCAAGGGACCAGCGGTTCAAGGTCCTCGAACCCAATCAGATAGAAGTCTCTATAAAGAAGCGGTGCAAAACATTTTGTTTTTTGAAAAAAACGTAACAATTATCGAAAGTGAAGTTGTTGATATCTTAATTGAAAAAGGCGCGGTAAAAGGAGTCGAGCTAGAAGACGGAACAAAATTAGGAACAAGTAGCATCATACTAACAACTGGCACATTTTTAAACGGAATTATTAGAATTGGTGAAGAGAAAATAAAAGCAGGTCGGGAAGGAGATTTTGCGTCCTTAAAGTTGGCGAAGAAAATAAGGGGAATAGGTTTAAATATCGGGAGGCTAAAAACTGGAACCCCTGCAAGACTATCATCAAAAACAATAAATTGGAGTATTGTGGAAAAACAGAGACCAGACGATAAATCAACACTCTTTTCATTTCTACATAAAAAGCCTTTTCAAAGGCAAATTAGCTGTGGAATAACTTATACAAACAGTTTTACTCACGAAATTATACGCAAAAACATTGGAAAATCTGCAATATTCAATGGATCTATAACTTCGAATGGACCGAGGTATTGCCCATCTATTGAAGACAAAGTCGTAAGATTTTCAGATAAAGATGAGCACCAGGTTTTTTTGGAACCAGAAGGATTAAATGATGACACAGTTTACCCTAACGGTATTTCAACATCCTTACCAAAAGATATTCAAGAAATGTATATTAAGTCTATAAAAGGTTTGGAAAATGTAAATATAAAGAGTTTTGGATATGCTGTTGAGTATGACTTTGTAAATCCCAAAGATCTAAAATCCTCTTTAGAGGTTAAGAACACCAAGGGACTTTTTCTCGCTGGACAAGTTAACGGGACAACTGGTTATGAGGAGGCAGCTGCACAAGGTTTGGTCGCTGGAATAAATGCATATCGCTGTGCAGTGCAAGAAGAACCCTTCGTTCTAGATAGATCCGAAGCTTACATAGGAGTAATGATTGATGATTTGGTAACCAAGGGTGTTATAGAGCCTTATAGAATGTTTACATCTAGAGCTGAATTTAGGCTTAGTTTGAGGTGTGACAATGCAGATATAAGACTTACTGAGAAAGGCCACAAAATTAACATTGTATCAGATGACAGAATGAGGTTGGTGAGAGAAAAAACAGGCTCTATAAATATGCTTACAGAAAAAACAAAAACAATGCTAATTCCCATAAGGAAATTAGAGGAGTTGGGGATAAATCAGAAAAAAGATGGCAAAAAGAGATCGTTTCACCACATTCTAGCGCTTAAAGGGATATCAGATGAGACCTTAAAAAAGTTGTGGAAAGATTTTTTTAATTTTGACTTGGATGTCCGAGAGTTTGTGCGAGCAGATGCGAAATACAATTACTACATTCAAAGACAAAAAAGCGAAGTAGATAGACTGCAAAAAAATATAAACACTGTTATCCCAAAAAATATGAATTTTAGAAAAATAGAAGGGCTATCATCAGAGTTAAAAACCAAGTTGTGCGAGGCAAACCCACAACATATTCATGAAGCCAGTAAGATCGATGGGATGACACCAAGTGGATTAATGCTAATAATATCAAAAATTAATTCTTATAAGAAGACGGCTTGAAAAAAAGTCTTATTTTAAAAAGCCTCAATGTTTCACGTGAAACAATAAAAAGTTTATGTGAATATGAAATTTTGCTGTTTAAATGGAATAGTAAAATAAACCTTGTATCAAAAAACACACTTTCTGATATCTGGAACCGACATTTTTTAGACTCAGGTCAAATTATTAAACACGTAGATCCCTCAAGAAAAAGGTGGGTCGATGTGGGATCTGGAGCTGGTTTTCCAGGATTGGTAATTGCGTTGTTGTTAAGAGATAGGGAGATAGATTGTGAGCTGATTATGATCGAAAAAAGTACAAAAAAAGTCTTTTTTCTAAATGAGGTTATTCGAAAGCTTGATTTGAATGTAAAGGTTTTGAATAATGATATTGGAAATGTAGAACCCTTAAATGCGGACATTTTAACAGCGAGAGCGTTTTCAGAACTTAATGATCTTTTACAAATAGCAGATATTCATAGAAAAAAGAGCGGGATTTGTTTGTTTTTAAAGGGTGAAAACTATATGTTAGAAATAGATAAAACTTTAAATTATTGGTTTTTTGACTATGATATTTTTGATAGCTTAAGTAATCCCTCTGGAAAGATAATCAGAGTGAAAAACATATTAAAAAGATAAAGGATAATAAAATCTCTAATCCTTCAATAATATCTATTGCCAATCAAAAAGGTGGTGTGGGTAAAACGACGACGGCCATAAATCTATCTACAGCACTTGCAGCTGTGAACAATAAAGTGTTGATTGTAGATTTAGATGCTCAAGGAAACGCATCAACTGGTCTAGGTGTTCCAAAAAATGAAAGAGAAAAGTCAACTTATGATTTGCTTACTGGCAAAGCTAGTTTAAAAGACATAGTAAAAAAAACTAATATACCATCTCTTTATATTGCTCCGGCTTCAACTGACTTATCATCTATAGACGTTGATCTTATTCAGGAAAGGGGAAGAGTTGTAAAACTACGTGACTTGTTTGCAAAAGAAAAGACTGATTTTGATTATATTTTAATTGATTGTCCTCCGTCTCTAAATCTATTGACTATAAATTCAATGGTTGCGTCAAATTCTGTACTAGTTCCTTTACAGGCAGAGTTCTTTGCGCTGGAAGGGTTAAGTCAATTGCTATTAACCGTAAGAGACATTAGATCGAAAATTAATCAAAACTTGAAAATTCACGGTATTGTATTGACAATGTTTGACAAGCGAAACAAATTATCCGAACAAATAGAGGAAGACGTGAGAGGAAATCTTGGAGAGTTGGTTTATGATACAATTATACCGAGAAATGTTCGAATTAGCGAAGCTCCATCGTTTTCAATGCCGGCTTTAATATATGACCATAAATGTTCTGGGGCTATTGCTTACCAAAAATTAGCAGCAGAATTCCTAAAAAGAGAAGATCACTTTGAAAGAAGATAAAATGAGTTCAAAAAATGAACGAAAAAAAGGTTTGGGTAGAGGACTGTCATCCTTTTTGGATGTTGAAAGTTTTGAAGATATAGTGGAGAGAAATAAAGATGAAAACAATGTTAACATTGTGACTAACATTTCCAACTTTCTTCCAATAGAACATCTTGTTCCAAACCAGAAGCAACCTCGAAAAACCTTTTCTAGTGATGAACTAAACAATTTAGCCGCTTCAATAAAAGAAACGGGAATAATACAACCCATTCTTGTAAGAAAAAATAATGATTTTTATGAAATAGTAGCGGGTGAAAGGCGCTGGAGAGCAGCGCAAATTGCAAATATCCATGAAGTTCCAGTCTTGATTAAAGAGTTAACAGATGAAGAAGTCGTTAAAATATCTATTATTGAAAACATTCAAAGGGTAGACCTTAATCCAATAGAAGAGGCAAATTCATTTAATCAATTAATTAGAGGTTTTGGATACACTCAAGAAAAGGTTTCGACATCATTAGGTAAATCAAGAAGTTATATTGCTAATTCCCTCAGACTTCTCTCACTTCCAGAGAGTATAATTACATTTTTAAAAGAGGGTAAGTTAACAAGTGGACACGCTAGAGCGCTTGTGGGAGTAAAAAACCCTGAATTTTTTGCAAAAAAGATAATAGAAGAGCGATTATCAGTGAGAGAAATAGAACATATAGTGAAAAAGGGAATAGCAACTAATAAAGAAAAAATAAAAGGGAAATCATTAATTAAAAAAGACGCTGATACTTTAAGTTTAGAGGAAGATCTTAAAATGGCCTTAGGTTTAAAAACTGCGATAGAACACAACGAGGCTACTGGTGGAGGTAATATAATAATAAAATATAAAGACCTAGAGCAACTAGATATATTTTGTGCAAAAATAATGAAGACATGAACTTTCAATAACAATCTACTAGACACCTAGAAATGTAATCCAACATACTTTTACCACTTTCTTTTATGACTATTTTATTGTCATCAATTTTTACTAAATTATTTTCAACCAGCTCTATTAATACTGGATCAAGTTTTTTCTTGTCAAAAATGAACATAGATATTTTTTCATAAATTCTTAGGTTCATAATCAATTTTTCTTCAAACGCAATTCTATCGCTTAGTAGGGTAATTTTTGGCGTGTCTGGTTTGAGCGAGACTGTTTTCTTAAACCAAATGTCAGGATTTCTTTCTTCTTCTGTTGAATACTTCTTTCCTAATATTTTTACACGACCATGAGCGCCTGGCCCCACTCCAATATAATCATTATACTTCCAGTACGAAAGATTATGCTTACACTTAAAATTTTTTTTTGCAAAATTGGAGGTTTCGTATTGCTTATAACCTCCTTTTTCACACAAATGTCTAGTAGTATCAAACATTTCAGATGCTATTTTATTTGAGGGTAAACCTTTTAATAAATCATTCTTATATAGTTTATAGAAATGAGTGTTTTCTTCTATAGTAAGTTGATAGAGAGATAGATGAGGCGCTTCTAGAAATATTATTTGCGAAAGCTCATCCTTCCACTCATTAGGATTTTGAAATTGCCTACAGTATATAAAGTCAAGGTTATAATTCTGGAACCATTTTTTAACTATTTCTATTGCTTTAATAGCTCGGTTTTTGTTATGGTCACGCCCTAAATTTTCCAGATCAATGTTATTGAGAGCTTGTACACCCACAGACACCCTATTTATACCGATGTCGCGTAACACCTTAAACTTTTTGGAAGACACACTATTGGGGTTGGTCTCTATAGTAATTTCGCAATCACCGTTAATACCCCATAGGCCATCAATTTTTTTTAATAGTAATTCTAAATAACTTTCATGTAGTAGACTAGGAGTTCCTCCACCAAAGAAAATGGAGGTTATATTCCTTTTATCCAATCTAGAAGACCACAACTCCAATCCTTGCAGATACGCTTTAATCCAATGAGTCTGATTTATATTTTCTTTCCGATATGAATTAAAATCACAGTAAGGACACTTTATTTTACAAAATGGCCAATGTATGTATATTGCTAGTGAAGGTTTTTTAACACTCAAAAACAAGAATCCAGTAAGTTATCCATAGCTAAACCCCTATGACTAATTTTATTTTTCTTCCACCTATCCATCTGGCCAAACGTCTCTTTGTATCCGTTCGGTTTAAAAATTGGGTCATAGCCGTGCCCACTACTTCCTTTTCCTGGCCAAATTATTTCACCAAATACTTTCCCTTCGAACTTTTCAAAATAATTATCCGGCCAGTGTAAAACCAACGAACAAACAAAATAAGCTGTTAAAGGTTTAACATAATCCTTCTTTTCAATTTCATTTATAAGCCTTTTGGTTGCAAACTTAAAATCTCTTGATCCATCACCCATAATAGCCCAATCAGCAGAGTATATGCCTGGAGCGCCTTTTAATACGTCAACACATAGACCACTGTCATCGGCCAAGCTAACCAAACCGGTCAATTTTGTGGCTTCTCTTGCTTTAATTAACGCATTCTCCAAAAATGATGTCCCATTTTCTACGGGTGAAGCCCAGGAATATTGACCTATATCTGTAATATTAAATTCTATTTCGCCAAATAAATGCTTAAACTCCTCAATTTTTCCAAAATTGTGTGTAGCTAACACCAAATCTTTTTCTTCAAATTTTCTATTCATTTAAAGCTGACTTCTGTATTTTTATTATATTGTCTATCCCTTTTGCTGCCATAGAATACATTATTTCGAATTGCTCCTTCGAAAACGGCTCTTTTTCAGCGGAACATTGGATTTCAATCAACTTACCGCTATCATCCATAACAAAGTTAGCGTCTGTCTCAGCTGAACTATCTTCTTTATAATTAAGGTCTAGTTTTGGTTCTCCATCAACAACTCCACAAGATATAGCAGCAATGTGTCGAACAATTGGATCGAATTTTATTTGTCCGGATTTTATCAGGTTATTGGTTGCAAGTTTTAGTGCGACCCAACCCCCACAGATTGATGCACATCTAGTTCCACCATCGGCTTGAATAACATCACAATCTACAATTATTTGTCTTTCGCCTAGCGCAACCCTATCTACTGCTACTCTTAAACTTCTTCCGATTAATCTTTGAATTTCCTGTGTGCGACCACTTTGAGCAATCTGTTTTGCTTCCCTCCTCATTCTTTCATTTGTAGAGCCTGGCAACATTCCATATTCTGCTGTTACCCAACCTAGCCCACTTTTTCGCAAGAATGGAGGGACAGTTTCTTCTATAGTCGCTTTACAAATTACTACAGTGTTACCAAACTTAATAAGACAAGAGTTTTCTGTGTTTGTTAATAAATCAAAAGTTATAGAAACTTCTCTCATCGCTCCATTTAAGGTGTTCATTTTTTTACCCATATGATTTTTTTATGGATACATAAAAAATTATTCATTTGAATAAAGCAAGGGGTAAATTAGAAAATAATATTATCGAAGGTTATTTTTTCCATATATGGCTTTAAATTGTTTTAATTCATACATATATATCTTATATGAATATATGCGTAATTTTTACAATTATCAAAAACGTACAGGACAATTATAGTGATTATATCGGTGGCGTTTTATCTTTGGAAAAATGCACTGTAGAGCGGAAAGGTCAGTAAAATGGGCAAAGAAGATATAAAGATGGATACAGAGGGTTATGAAGAAAAAAAAGAGAATGAGGAGGAAAAAGAAGTCTTAGTAGACGACGAAGGAAAAGAATTAGATGACTTGAGCTCAGAAGACAAACAGCCAGAAAAGACAATAGACGAACTTAAAGAGGAAAACAAATCTCTTTCAGATAAAATGATGAGAGCTCTCGCGGAGACAGAGAATATAAGGAAAAAATTTTTTAAAGAAAAAAGAGATGCAGAGATATATGGCGGCACAAAGTTAGCAAGGGACTTATTATCTGTTCTTGACAACCTCAATCGGGCATTGGAAAGTATTGATGATGAAATGAAGCAAAGGAAAAATGCATTTTTTGAGGGAATAGAGCTCACAAAAAAAGAATTGTTAAATACCTTTTCAAACCATGAAATCAATGAACTTGCTCCTGAACTGGGAGAAAAATTTGATCCCAAGTTTCATCAAGCAATGTTTGAGGGTCCTCATCCAAGCATCGAGAAAGGAAACATTATTCAAGTTATGACGAATGGTTTTACAATAGGAGATAGACTTTTGAGGGCAGCGCAGGTGGGGGTATCGTCTGGAGTCATAGAAAATAATCAAGAGAAAAGTGAAGGCTAATTTTTAAATTTCATTCTTTAACCTATAAAGAATTTTCAGTGCGTCCAGAGGAGTTATAGAATCTAAATCAATGCTCGCTAAATCATCTTTAATTTTAAGTAGGCCTTCTTTCTGAAAATCTTCTTCTAAAACAATACTACTCGAATTTGCTTCTTTTTCCTGAAATTTACGGAGTAAGGCATTTGCGTGTGTTGTAACATCTTTTGGAAAACCTGCTAGCTCCGCAACCTTTATACCGAGGGAGCCTTTAGATCTTCCTTTAGTTACTTTGTAAGAGTAAATTATCTCATCCTTCCACTCTTTTATCTCACAAGAAACGTTTCTAACTTTGGAATTGTTATTCTCAATTTCTGTAAGTTCATGATAATGAGTTGCAAACAAGGTTCTGGATTTATTATTTCCCAACAGCCTCTCGATAATTGCCCAGGCTATAGCTAATCCGTCAAAAGTAGATGTACCTCTCCCTATTTCGTCTAGTATGATAAAAGACTTTTGATCAGCATTTCTGATAATATTACTTGTTTCCAGCATTTCGACCATAAAAGTAGACTGACCCTTGGAAATATTGTCTGATGCCCCTATCCTGCTAAAAAGTTTGTTTGCAATTCCAATTTTCGCCTCCCTTGCGGGAACATAGGATCCAATTTGTGCTAATATAATGATATGTGCATTTTGCCTTAGAAATGTTGATTTACCTGCCATATTGGGCCCGGTAATCAGCCAAAGATGCTCATTAGAATTTAGTAAACAATCATTAGGAACGAAGGAATTTAGGCTTTTATTAAAGATTGTTTTTTCTACCACGGAATGGCGTCCATCCTTAATAATGAAATCTTTGCTGTCGTCCACCAAAGGGCAGCACCAATCATATAATTTTGCTATATAACTGAGAGTTGAACAGACGTCTAAAGAGGATACTTTCCTTGATAAAAAAATAATATCTTTACTTATATTTATAACTTTTTTATGTAATTCCGTTAATATTTCCATCTCTAACTCTAATGCATCATTTCTTGCATTAAGAGCAGTTTTTTCTATTTGATCAAGGCTTATACTTTTAATTCGAATTGTGTTAGCTGTTGTTTGCCTGTGAAAAAACTCTTTATCCTCCATGAGCTTATTCTTATAGGATATAGGTGCTTCAAAAAAGTACCCAAGTACATTGTTATATTTCAATTTCAATGATTTTATACCCGTTCTTTCGGAATATATTTTATGCAACTCTACAAGATCAGAGTTGGCCTTTTTTTTGATCAATTTTATCTCGTACAATTCATCGCTGAAGTTTTCTTTTATGAATCCACCTTCTTTTGTGGTGAGAGGTGACTCTTCATCGATGGCTAACTCAAGTTCTTCGAGTATGTCCTTAATCTCATCTTCAACAACCTTTTCTAAACTAATGCTATTTTCCTTGAAAAGCTGTATTTCTTCTTTGAGCATAAAAAAAATTCTAAAACCTCTTTTCATTGATAGAAGATCTTTGGGGTTTGGCCCAAGCCTTATCAACCGAGATAAAGCTCTCTCTGTATCAGGGAACTTGGTAATTAAAGTCCTGACTTGTTCGGTAATTTGAAAATTATAATAGAACTCAGTAACCTTTCTCTGCCATTTTAAAATCTGGCTTTTTTGCGTGGAAGGGGCGTTTAATCTTCTCTTTAGAAGTCTTGAGCCGAGAAGACTGCAGGTCTTATCAACTACCCCTAAGAGTGAGAGATTCTTTGCTCCATCCAAGGAACTGTTTATTTCAAGGTTTTTTCGTGTCGATGGATCGATAGACATTATGTTTGAAAGATCAATTTGTTCTGGAATATTATAATGTTCCAGAAATAAGTTTTTATTTTTTTGAAGATACTCCACAATAAGACAAATAGATCCTAAAAGACTTGTATTAAGTTTCTGAAGACAAATTGGATCGAAAAATGAAGATAAAAAATCAATAAATGTGTCTCTTGTAAAGTCTCTTTCCCTTTCTAGCAAAGTCACCTGTATGGGAGACAAGGTTAGTGTATTTAATCCTTTTGAGTTTTTGTATGAAATAATTTCATTTGGTGAGATTTGATCAATCATTGAAAATAATTGCGAGTTTTCTGTCATAGTCGATTTGAACAAACCAGTGGAAATATCTATCCAGCAAGAGGACCAAACATTATCAAAAAAAAATATCGCCATTAATATATTATTTTCTTTTTGTATTAGAAAAGATTCTTCTAGCTTCGTACCTGGCGTAACTATTCTGACCACATCTCTTTTTACAATTGCTTTGTACCCTCTTTTTTTTGCGTCTTGAGGAGTTTCAAGCTGTTCACATATTGCTACTTTCATATTCTGATCTAGAAGTTTTTTTATATAACTCTCTGCGGAGTGGAAGGGTACCCCGCACATAGGTATATCTTTTCCTTTATGTTGTCCTCTTTTTGTGAGAATTATATTTAGAGCATTTGATGCTATTTCAGCATCAGAAAAAAAAAGCTCATAAAAATCACCCATCCTAAAAAATAAAAGCGAGTCTTGATGGTTGGCTTTAATATCTAAGTATTGCTGGATTACAGGAGTTGTTTGCACCGCAACGGGTCTCGTGATTATGGTTTCTTTGTGACTTAATAGTGTACAATTTGAAAAAAGGAAGCAATGTTTTAGTTGCTATTCTTTTCCCAAAAATTCTTTACCTTTGAAAAAAAGTTTGAGTGTTTTGGGCTATTATCTGATGCTTGTAGTGACTTTTCAAATTCGATTAATAGACTTCTCTGTTTTTCATTTAGATTAACAGGTGTTTCGATATTAAGTTCTATGTATAAATCTCCGTGAGATTTGCCTCTAATATTAGGCATTCCTTTGCCCCGTAATCGTAACTGCTTTCCAGATTGAATGCCGGCTGGAACCTTTACTCTTGTTTTCCCACCGTCTAGGGTTGGCGCTTCAATATCTCCACCAAGCGTGGCAGAGACTATAGATATTGGTATTTGACAAAATAAATTTGGTCCCTCCCTCTGGAATATTGAGTGATCTAGAACTTCTGTAAAAATATAAAGGTCTCCTGTCGGACCATTTTGTAATCCTGCCTCTCCCTCTCCAGTCAACCTAATTCGAGTTCCAGTCTCTACACCCGGAGGAATGTTTACACTTAAATTTTTATTTTTTTGAGTTGTTCCAGAACCCGAGCAAAAACGACAAGGGTTTTTATTCATTTGCCCCCTTCCTGAGCATGTTGGACATGTCCTTTCAACAGTAAAAAATCCTTGTTGTGCCCGAACCTTTCCTATGCCACTACAAGTCGGACATGAAGTCGGTTGAGTTCCATCTTTACCTCCTGTACCATTGCATTGCTCACATTTTACAGAAGATGGGACCTTTATAGTTGTTGACTTACCCCTATATGCATCTTCCAGAGATATAGTCATGTTATATCTAAGATCTGAACCTCTTCTGGAAGACGAGCCGGACCCTCTTCGCGAAGAACCTCCCATAAAATCCCCAAACAGATCTTCAAATACATCCGAGAAAGCTGATGAAAAGTCTCCTCCTCCTCCTGCATTACCAAAACCACCATTTTCAAAGGCAGCATGACCATACTGGTCGTATGCTGCTTTCTTATTCGGATCTTTAAGCACTTCGTAAGCTTCGTTTACGAACTTAAATTCTTCTTCCGCCTTGGAGCTTCCTGCATTTTTATCTGGATGTAGTTCTCTAGCCTTCGATCTAAATGCCTTCTTTATGTCAGCTTCACTAGCACCCTTTGAAATACCAAGAGTTTCATAATAGTCTCTCTTCGCCATTTAGCTTTCCATATTTAGAATAAAAAAAATTTAATTATTTCTTTTTTTCATCCAAGTCTTCGAAATCAGCGTCTACAACGTCGCCGTCATCTTTATTCAGATCATCATCGGCCACATCAGGTTCGCCAGAGTTTTTTTCTGCTTCGGCCTTATATATAGCTTCGCCTAGTTTCATTGATGCTTCGGTTAAGTCTTGACTTCTTGCTTTAATTTTTTCCGCATCATCACTCTCTAAAACTTCCTTTAGAGCCTTCATAGATAGTTCCATGGCCTCTATAGTAGATGGATCAACTTTATTGCCGTGCTCTTCAATAGATTTTTCGGTGCTGTGTATTAGGCTCTCAGCTTGGTTTTTTGCTTCAACTAGATCTTTTTTGGCTTTATCAGATTCGGCATTTTCTTCAGCATCTTGAACCATTTTATCTATTTCCTCTTCGGAGAGCCCACCAGAAGCCTGTATCGTTATTTTTTGTTCCTTACCTGTACCTTTATCTTTAGCTGAAACTGAAACAATACCATTCGCATCTATATCAAAGGTTACCTCAATTTGCGGCATGCCCCTAGGCGCAGGAGCTATTTCCTCTAAATTGAATTTGCCGAGCTCCTTATTGTCCGTAGCCATCTCTCGTTCGCCTTGAAATACCCTAATAGTAACAGCGCTTTGATTATCTTCCGCAGTAGAGAAAACCTGACTTTTTTTCGTTGGAATAGTTGTGTTTCGGTCTATCAATTTTGTAAACACCCCACCCAAAGTTTCTATACCCAGGCTCAGAGGTGTGACGTCGAGAAGAACCACGTCTTTCACATCACCTTGAAGAACTCCAGCTTGAATTGCAGCACCCATAGCCACTACTTCATCAGGATTAACACCTTTGTGAGGTTCTTTTCCAAAAAAACTAGTTACTTCTTCAATAACCTTGGGCATTCTTGTCATTCCACCAACAAGCACCACCTCATCAATATCACCTTTTTTAACATCTGCATCAGTTATTGCAGCCTGACATGGTTTTAATGACTTGGCTATAAGATCTCCAACTAAGCTTTCAAGTTTTGCCCTAGTCAGCTTCATAACCATGTGTAAGGGCTGACTTGTTTTTGGGTCCATAGATATGAAAGGTTGGTTAATTTCAGTTTGGCTTGAAGATGAGAGTTCTATTTTTGCTTTTTCAGCAGCTTCTTTTAATCTCTGCAAGGCCATTTTATCGGCTTTTAAATCAACACCATTTTCTTTTCGGAATTCTTCCGCCAAATGGTCAACTATTCTTAAGTCAAAGTCTTCTCCACCTAAAAAAGTATCTCCATTAGTTGATTTAACTTCAAAAAGCCCATCATCGATCTCTAGAATCGATATATCAAATGTACCTCCACCTAAATCATAGACAGCAATAGTTTTACCGCCCTTTTTTTCTAGCCCATAGGCTAATGCAGCTGCGGTAGGCTCGTTTATAATTCTGAGAACTTCCAGTCCAGCTATTTTGCCTGCATCTTTTGTTGCTTGCCTTTGCGCGTCATTGAAGTAAGCTGGCACAGTTATAACCGCCTGAGTTACTTCGTCCCCTAAGTGGCTCTCTGCAGTTTCCTTCATTTTTTGCAATATAAATGCTGATATTTGACTTGGAGAATACTTTTCGCCTTTTGCTTCTACCCAAGCATCTTTATTACTCCCTTCAACAATATTATAAGGCACCATTTTTTTATCTTTCGTAACCATTGGATCATTATATTGTCTTCCAATCAGTCTCTTAACCGCAAAAAGGGTATCCGAAGGGTTTGTCACAGCTTGTCTTTTAGCTGGTTGACCTACCAAGCGTTCATCATCAGTGAACCCTACAATCGATGGTGTTGTTCTAGCACCTTCTGAGTTTTCAACAACCTTTGCGTTTGCGCCCTCCATTATTGCAACACACGAATTAGTTGTTCCCAAGTCTATACCGATGACCTTGCCCATAATCTGACCTTTCAAATAATAATATCGTTAACCTTATGGTATATAGGTAATTAATTTTGTCGTGCAAGATTAGATAGTGCTAAAAATTCATTTTTGTTGTAATAAATGTATACACAATTTGGTTTTATATATGATTGATACACTAGTTGAATTAGCCACAGAAGCGGGAATAGTTATTCGTGAAATTTATGAAAGTGGAAAATTTAAGACATCTATAAAAAGTGATAACTCTCCAGTAACAACAGCTGACGAGAAAGCAAACGAGATAATTTTGAGAGTTTTAAAGCAACGGTTTCCAAAAATACCAGCGATATCAGAAGAGTCTGAAAATAGAGTTTCAGAAATAGGAAAATTTTTTATTATTGATCCACTGGATGGAACAAAAGGGTTTTTAAATAAAACTAATAATTTCACGGTCAATATAGCATTTATCAATAACTGGAAACCAGAATTAGGAGTTATTTACAGTCCGATAAGCGGAGAACTTTTTTACACATCCACAAATAATGAAAGTTTTAAATATAACTTCTTAAAAAAATCCCAGAAAGTTAAGTTAAGGAGAAAGCATAAAAAAAAAGAGATATTTACGCTTATAACCTCGGACAACAATTTTATTGGGAGAGAAAGTAAAATTTTTAAAGATGAGTTCGAACATAACGTTTTAAAAATTGGCTCATCAATTAAATTCTGCAAGCTCGCAGAGGGAGTAGCAGATATTTATCCAAGGTTTGGTCGAACTATGGAGTGGGACACGGCTGCAGGTCACGCAATACTCAAATATGCTGGCGGCTCTCTTATAGATTTAAATACAAAAAAAGAACTCATTTATGGGAAAAAAAACTATGAGAATGGAAGTTTTGTTGCGCTTAGGGACTTTAATGATTCTAGAAAAATAGATTGGCAGAAAATTTTATGAGACAGCTTATTAGAAAATCAGCAAGCTTTAATTTTAAAGGTTTACAGGTAGAATTGTTCCTAAATAAATGTAAAGATTTAAAATAAAGGATAAAAAGCTTTAAGTATCACAAACGCTGGTAATATAGCCCTTAAAAGGTCTCTTTTAAAGATCAATACATGAACTAATCAAGCAGCTTTTGAGTCTTCATCAATTGTCAATATAGCAAACAAAGACTCGGTATTTTCTGACGATCTAAGTTTAGACCGTATATTTTTTTCACTAAAAACTCTTGAAACCATTGCTAAAGCTTTAAGATGTTCAGTTCCCTTATTATTTTCGGGAGCTAATAAGGTGAATATAAGATCTACTGGTTGCTTGTCAGCAGCTTCAAAATCGATGGGCCGTTCTAAACTAGAAAAAAACCCACAAATTTTTGTTAAACCTCTTAGTTTTACATGAGGTATTGCAACTCCATTCCCAATTCCCGTCGGTCCAAGTATTTCGCGTTGCTGCAAAGATTTTGCAATACTCATATTTGGAATACCTATATGTTCTGATGCTATACTGGCGATTTCTTGTATTAACTGTTTTTTATTCGCCACCCTAATCTTTGTTTTTATAGCCTCTTTGGACAATATGTCTTGCATCTTCATTTGAAACAATCCCCCGTTAATCGCTGAACGTTACATTAAAAATTTTCTTTTTTCTAGAGTTTTATAAAATTTTTTATAGAGCGAACTTATCACCTAGATAAACCCGTCTCACGTCTCTATCACTTATAACAAAATCGGGAGTCCCATTTTTGATAATTTTTCCGTCGTTAATTATGTAAGCCCGATCCACTATTTTCAGAGTTTCTCTCACATTGTGATCAGTAATTAAAATTCCTATATTTCTATTTTTAAGCTCACGTACCAAGCCCCTGATTTCGTCAATTGCTATTGGATCCACTCCTGCAAATGGTTCATCAAGTAAAATATACTTAGGTTGGCTTGCTAAGCAGCGTGCTATTTCTACTCTTCTTCTTTCTCCTCCAGAAAGATTGACTGCTTTCGCGTTCCTAAGATGTGTTATTGAAAACTCACCCAATAGTTCTTCAATTTTCTTACGTCTCTCCTTTGGATCTCTAATTTTAAGCTCCAATATTGCATCAATATTTTTTTCAACAGTTAGGCCTTTAAAAATAGACGATTCTTGAGGAAGGTACCCTAATCCAGATTTTGCTCTTCTATACATAGGAAGATTAGAAATTTCATCCCCGTCTAGTCTTATAGAACCTCCGTCTGATCTGTGTATTCCGGCGATAATGTTAAAAGCAGTTGTTTTTCCAGCTCCATTTGGTCCTAGTAGACTTACAACCTCACCTCTGGTGACAAAAATACTAAAATCCATCAGAGCAAGCCTTGATTTGTAAACCTTTCTTAGTCCCTTAACACTTAAACCAACATCTTTGTTGGCGAAGTTGTCCACAGTTAAATACGGCTTTGCCAATTCTCTCCCTCTAGTTTTCTATAAATGAGTCTTTAATTCCTTCAAAGTCCACTGTTTCTGTCACTAAATCAACATTTATTTTTTTTGCTCTGATAACCGATTTACCTTGAGAAAACTCTACGTTGCCTTCTATTGAAACAAACTTTTCGTCTAAATCCATAAAAAGCTTGTCTCCTCTCGCAGAAATATCTTTATTATTCGAAAAATATATATTTTTACTTGCCTCAATAATTTTTACTTCGTGCGAATCTACACTTTTTGTTTTCGCTATCAAAAAATCCGACTTTATTATATAGTTATCATATTCAATATTCACGTCACCTGATAAACGTAAAATACCTTCTTTCCTTTTAATATGAGCAGTGTCTGAACTAAACCGTATTGTTTCTCTTTTAATCTCTGACGAAATTCCAACCTCGTGGAGTAATATCAAAAAAAGGACAATATTAATTAAGAAAAAAAATTTCCTCCTCAATGGCTCAATAGACACTGTTTTAGTCAACAAATATTTCAACTGTTACTCCGTCGCTAAAAAAGATTTCTTCTTCCAATGCGGAACTGTAAAAGTATTCCATCCGCCCACTTGCTAAAGAACCAAATTCAGATTTCACTGTTATCCTCTTAGGTCCAAGCAGTAATTTTTTCTCAAAATCTGCAACTAATTCTTCAGTTCTAATAAGCGTTCCCCATGAGTTTTTAAGCGAAAGGTTACCATTAAACAATATATTTTTCGCATCTAAATTGAGGCTAGCGAAATCTGATGAAAAATTAAACTTTTGATCACTTGAAAACGATATTTCGCCCAGCGGCTTTGATAATATCACTGTTTTGTCATTTTGGTGACTAGGGTTTAGCGCCTTTGCATAAAAATCAAAAGTACCACCGTCAGATGTATTTCCTGTTATATGGGTCTCCCGCGCTTGATATTTCAACCCGATTCTCACATCTTTTGTCACAACGCTAAAAGGTGGATCGACTTTCTTTGAATAAGAGAATTGAAATATTACTAAAAACAAAAGTCCAGCGCTCAATCCAAGCATTAATTTTAGCCAAAAAACTAGCCTGGTATATTGGGTTGTATCAGTTTCCATCTGTTATTATAAATTCTGTTCTTTGGAAATGAAATTTATTCACCACGATTTTTAGCATATATTCAAAAAATTAATGAGAGAAAGGGTCTATATCTTCCCAACCCATATTATCTAATTGGCATCTTATGGGTAGGAAATCGCATGTTTTCTGGAAAATGTCATATCTATCTTCGTGTATCAAAATTTTGTCTAGGTGTTCTTTGATTTTGTGTAAATACAGAACATCTTGTTTTGCATAATTAATTTGATTCTCACTTAAAACTTCTGCTCCCCAATATGATGACTGTTGTTCTTTAGAAATATCAATGGACAATATTTCTTTTACAAGGTTCTTAAGCCCATGGCTCTGAGAGAAAGTCCTTCCTAGTTTTGATGCTATTTTTGTACAATAAATGTTGCGCGTCATAAAGTGTAAGTTTTTATTAAGAACACCAATGTCAAATCTGGCATAGTGAAAAATTTTAACTATTTTTTCATTTTTCATTACCTCTGCCAAATTAGGAGCGTTATGCTGATATTTGTCAATCTGAATAAGATAAACTGAACCCTTACTGTTTGCTATTTGAACTAAACACAATCTGTCCCTACCAAACTTTAAGCCCATAGTTTCTGTGTCTACTGCTATCTCGCTACCAAGCTCTAAATTTGCGGGAATGTCGTTTTTATATATAGAGACTGTCATTTTTACCTTAAAAAATTTATTTAAGCTTTTTTTTATATTAATTTCAAAGAATTTGTAAATTTTTAATGATATGTAGAAAAAATACTCTATCGTACGCATATCAAAGCATTAGGGACAATTTAATGAATTTAGTTACTGTTTTCGGCGGATCTGGCTTCTTGGGAAGGTATATAGTTAGGCAGCTAGCCTCAAAAGGCTATTTCATCAGAGCGGTAGTAAGAAAGCCTAATGAGGCTCTTTTTCTCAAAGTATATGGTAAAGTGGGCCAAATAGAGTTGCTCAGAGGCGACATAAAAGATGAAAAAAGTCTCCAAGATTATGTAAAGGGATCCGATTGCGTAATTAATTGTGTAGCAACTTTTTTTGAAACAAGTTCACAGTCTTTTAAAAACCTTCACGTTAGTGCCGCTAGAAATTTGGCTGAATCTGCAAAAAAGGAAAGAGTAAATCAATTCATTCATATATCCTCTTTGGGAGCGTCCTCCAATTCGAACAGTCAACTACTTAAGTCAAAAGGGATAGGCGAAGAAGCTGTTCTCGAGAACTTTCCAAAGGCCAACATTATTAGACCTTCGTTAATATTTGGAAGTGAAGACACATTTTTTAATAGGTTTGCAGAACTATCATCGATTAGTCCATTTATTCCAGTTGTAGGGCCGAATACTCAGTTCCAGCCAGTGTATGTCGACGATGTCGCCAAAGCCGTTAGTCTACTGATCGAGACTAATCAAAACAAAAGATATCTAGAATTAGGTGGAGATGACATATACGCATTCAAAGAACTTATTGGTATGTTATTGATTGAAATAAAACGAAGGAGAATCATATTAAAAATTCCTTTTTTACCAGCAAAGATAATTGCTTCAATAAACGACTTTTTTCGCGTAATATCGGGCGGTTTTGTGCCTCCCATTTTAACTTTGGCACAGGTTAAGAGCCTAGAAAGTGACAATCTAGTAAGTAGTGGCGCAGAAAAGTTCTCAGATATAGGAATAGTTCCAAAAAAGCTCAGCATTATTCTACCGAAGATCGTTTCCCGCTTCAATCGAACTTAACATATATAAGGGTAAATAAAGTTAACCCGAGCAAGATGCGGTAGATTACATAAGGAGTGAAAGAAAAACTTTCCCCTAATCTTATAAAGAACTTTAGGACTAAATAGGAAAAAATGAACGAGAATAGCGTTGCATAGATAGTAAGATAAACATCGATTTTACTTTCATTATTAAAAAATTTTAAGGCAACATAGCCACTAGAAATTGCTATCGCGGGTACACTAAGTACTACTGATATTATTATGGAGTCTTTTCTGTTGTAGCTTAAAAAACGAGCACCTGTTATTGAGGCTCCCGATCTGCTTGTACCAGGAAAGACTGCAAAAGATTGCCAGATACCAATAACCAAAATATCTCTTGTTGAAATATTTGAAAGCTTGCGCCTGCTTTTTTTTCTGTCTGACAAAAAAAGTAAAAAAGCAAATATTATATTTGTGAAAGCAATGATTTCTATTTGTCTTGATAAATCAATAAGACGTGCATACTCTAAGAATAAACCCATGGATATTAGAGGAAGTGTCGCTAAAAACAATAAAAACAGAGATCTTTTCACGCCATTTTTTTCCAAAAAGTCATTAGTGTTTTCTTTTAATGGTTTAACGAGTAGTAAGATAACTGCCATTAAGCTACCGAAATGAACAGCGATATCTAGGCCTAAATTATCCTGAAGACCAATAACAAATTGGTTATAAAGAACCAGATGTGCAGAAGATGATACTGGTAGAAACTCTGTTGCTCCTTGAATAAGAGACAAAAAGAAAACGTGAAAAATGCTCATATTTAAAAGATAAATGTCAATTCAGAGAATGTACAACAAACCGTAATGTTTTTTCTAAATTTTTTTTGTAAAGAAAATTGTAAATAATTCAAACTATAAACTTTCTTTTCTTTTCATGAAAACTATATTAAAAAATCATTTCAAACAAATTTTAAAAAAACCGATTATTGAGAATATGAAGATTTTTAAAAGAAAACGAAATAAAAAGGAAGGGCTCTACGATCCTAGCAAAGAACACGATTCTTGTGGTCTAGGTTTTATTGCAAATATAAAAGGTGTAAAGAGCCACAACATTATCCAGAAAGGGATTTATATCCTTGAGAATCTTGAGCATAGGGGTGCTACCGGGGCGGATCCTTTAGTGGGAGACGGGGCTGGGATGCTAACACAAATACCTCACGAGCTTTATCTGAATGAAATGGAAAAATTGAAAGTGAAGCTTCCCACCCCTGGTAATTATGGTGTTGGTATGTTTTTTTTTCCAAGAGGAATTAAAAATAATATGCTGATAAAAAAAGTGATTAAGAACCTCAGTGAGGAACAAGGCATAAGTCTCTTGGGTTGGCGTGATGTTCCTGTAAGTAATGCATGTTTGTCTAAGGACAAAGAGATTCGTGAATCTGAACCTAAGCATGTGCAAGGTTTTTTTAGTAAACCTGCGGGGATGAAGGAACAAGACTTTGAAAGAAGCCTCTATATATTAAGAAAGAGAACGACTAACCGAATTTATGAAAAATTAGGTAATGAAGACTCATATTATGCAGTTTCGCTATCATGTAGGACTGTTGTATATAAGGGGATGTTTTTGGCTGATCAATTGGCTAAATACTACCGAGACTTAAAAGATGAGCGATATGTCTCTGCTCTATCACTGGTGCATCAGCGATTTTCCACAAATACTTTTCCTTCATGGAGGTTAGCTCATCCCTATAGAATGGTGGCACATAATGGTGAAATAAATACCAGCAGAGGCAATGTAAATTGGATGGCAGCTAGGCAAGAGAGCTTAAAGTCAGATCTCTTGGGTGAAAGTTTGAACCAAATATGGCCAATTACAAGAGAGGGTCAATCAGACACAGCATCTTTCGACAACGCTCTTGAATTACTCTATCAGGGAGGCTATCCGCTTCATCATGCTTCAATGATGTTGATCCCAGAAGCTTGGGCCGGAAATACCCTCATGGATAGAAAGCGGAGATCGTTTTATGAGTTTCATGCTTCTATTATGGAGCCTTGGGACGGTCCAGCTGCTATTGCTTTTACAGATGGAAAAAAAATTGGAGCAACACTTGATAGAAATGGATTGAGACCAGCAAGATATTTTGTATCTGACGATGACACTGTTGTCTTAGCCTCAGAAGCAGGAACTTTGCCAGTAGATGAGAGCAAAGTGATAACAAAGTGGCGATTGCAACCTGGAAAAATGCTTTTAATCGATATGGAGGCTGGAAAGATTACGTCAGACGAAGAAATAAAAGCAGGGCTTATCAATGAGCTCGATTATGAAGGTATTTTAAATAAAACCCAGATTGTCCTCGAGGATTTAGAGTCAGATGGAATACAGAAAGCTTCCTTATCGAAAGCAAGTTTATACTCAGGCCAGAAAGCTTTTGGTTACACGCAAGAAGACCTAAGGACCCTTATGTCACCAATGGCCGTAACCGGTCAGGAAGCTATTGGTTCGATGGGTACTGATACACCGATTTCTGCGATATCAAACAAAAAAAAGTTACTATACACATATTTCAAACAAAATTTTGCACAGGTAACTAATCCACCAATTGATCCAATTCGCGAGGAAACGGTTATGAGTTTAGTTTCTTTCATTGGCCCACGACCTAATATTTTTGATAATAAATCTTTGGGGGACGTGAAAAGACTAGAGGTTAAACAGCCGATATTAACAAATGAGGATATGCAGAAGATCAGGAGGATCAGTGAAATTGGTGACAATCATTTTGTATCAAGAGTATTAGATACAACTTTTGATAAGAGTATTGGATCTGAAGGTTTTGAGGAGTGTTTGGAAGGCCTATGTAGAAAGTCAGAACAAGTAGTCAAAGAGGGTGGAAACATTATTGTGCTATCAGACAGGCAGTTTGGAAAGAATAGGATAGCTTTGCCCGCTCTTTTGGCTGTTGCGGCGGTACACCACTATTTGATTAGAAAGGGGTTGCGAACGGCTGTGGGGTTAGTTGTAGAGTCAGCAGAACCGAGAGAGGTTCATCATTTTGCAGTGCTAGCTGGGTATGGAGCCGAGGCTATAAACCCATATTTGGCTTTTGACACTATATTGGATCTTCAACAAAAAGATATGTTGTCTAAAGATGTAAGTGAAATTGAAGCGGTGAGCCGATATATAAAGTCGATCAATAAGGGACTACTGAAAGTTATGTCAAAGATGGGTATTTCAACCTATCAATCGTACTGTGGAGCACAAATTTTTGATGCAGTCGGCTTGTCAGAAGATTTTGTTAGAGATTATTTTAAGGGAACATCGACGCAAATTAGCGGTGTTGGCTTAAATGAAATAGCTAAGGAGACTATTACAAGACATGACGAAGCCTACTCAAACCTAGAGGTCTTAAGGGATTCACTGGATGTCGGAGGTGATTACGCAGTTCGAAAAAGAGGAGAAGTACACGCTTGGAGTTCCGATGAGATTACTAATCTTCAACATGCTGTAAGAAGCAATTCGTTTGATACTTTCAAGGAATATAGTAAGTCTATGGATGAACAAGAGGAAAGGCTATTTACCATAAGAGGGTTGTTCAGACTCAAAGATGCTGGCGAAACTGGGCGGAGAGTAGTAAAAATCGATGAGGTTGAGCCTGCTAAAGAAATTGTAAAAAGATTTGCCACTGGCGCAATGTCTTATGGATCAATATCCGCGGAGGCACATGAGAATCTGGCAATAGCCATGAATAGAATTGAAGGAAAATCGAATACTGGCGAGGGTGGCGAGGAGGTTGAACGCTTCTCGGTTGACAAAAATGGAGACAACCGAAGATCTGCAATAAAGCAAGTAGCTTCAGGTAGATTCGGTGTCACAACTGAATACTTGGTTAATTCTGATATGATCCAGATTAAAATGGCCCAAGGAGCAAAACCTGGTGAAGGAGGTCAGTTGCCAGGTCATAAAGTTGACGCAGTAATTGCAAAGGTCCGACATTCTACTAGAGGTGTTGGACTAATTTCACCCCCACCTCACCATGATATCTATTCTATCGAGGATTTGGCTCAACTCATATTTGATCTTAAAAATGTTAATCCAAAAGCGGATATATCTGTGAAACTAGTTTCTGAGGTTGGTGTTGGCACAGTAGCTGCTGGCGTGGCAAAAGCAAAAGCGGACCACGTAACTATTTCTGGTATGGAGGGCGGCACAGGCGCAAGTCCATTAACGTCTGTAAAACATGCAGGTTCTCCTTGGGAGCTTGGTTTGGCAGAAACACATCAAACTTTAATGAAAAACAAATTAAGATCGCGAATATCTGTACAAGTAGATGGTGGATTAAGGACTGGTAGAGATGTGATTATTGGAGCATTACTAGGAGCGGACGAATTTGGTTTTTCTACTGCACCATTAATAGCGTCAGGTTGTATTATGATGCGTAAGTGCCACTTGAATACTTGTCCTGTTGGAATCGCAACCCAAGACCCAGTGTTGAGAAAGCGATTTGTAGGAATGCCCGAACATGTTGTGAATTTTTTCTTCTTCATAGCGGAAGAAGTGCGGGTTTTAATGAGCAAACTCGGGTTCAAAAAATTTGATGAAATGATTGGCCAAATTGATGTACTTGATAGGAAAAAAGCAATCAATCACTGGAAAGCGAAGGGCCTTGATTTTTCTAAGCTGTTCTTTGATCCAAAAATGGGAGAAAGTGTGCCAAAATATAATTGTGAAAAACAGCAACACCCGATAGAAGATATTTTGGATAGGCAACTTATTGAATTGTCAAAAGATACCTTGCTAAAGAAGTTGCCCGTGAGGATAAGTTTACCAATTCAAAACTATAATAGATCTACTGGAGCTATGTTGAGTGGCGAGGTCGCACGTATTTTTGGGCATGAAGGGCTTCCAGAGAATTCAATAAAAATTCATTTCAAGGGCACAACAGGCCAAGCATTTGGAGCCTGGTTATCCAGAGGTATTACTTTGGAAGTAGAAGGCGAGGCGAATGATTATGTTGGAAAAGGTCTTTCCGGAGGAAGAATAGTAGCTTATCCACCAAAAGAGGCGAAAAGAATTATACCTAAAAATTCCATTATAGCTGGAAATACAATTCTCTATGGTGCTATTGACGGTGAATGCTTTTTAAGCGGTGTCGTTGGGGAAAGATTTGCTGTTAGGAACTCTGGAGCTACGGCAGTTGTCGAAGGAGTGGGTGACCATGGCTGTGAATATATGACAGGTGGCGTAGTTGTAGTTTTAGGAAAAACAGGACTTAATTTTGCAGCTGGTATGTCTGGGGGCATCGCTTATGTTTTGGACGAAGACGGAACATTCCAAAACAGATGTAATTTAGCAATGGTAGAGCTTGAGCCAGTACCAGAAGAAGATGATTTGCTAGAATCTGAGCACCATCATGGAGGTGATTTTGAGCACCATGGCCGCGTGGATATATCGAATGACATGACCAGGCATGATGAAGAAAGGCTGAAAAATCTCATAACGAGACATTTTAAACTTACTAAATCAGACGTAGCAAAAACGATACTTGATGCCTGGGATGACTATAGACCTAGATTTTTAAAAGTAATGCCTACTGAATATAGAAGAGCGCTAGAAGAGATAAAGGCAGAAAAGCTTAACAATATTGTCGCTGCAGAATAGCAAATACTTTGGAACATAAGGGAATTTAAAATGGGTAAGGTTACAGGTTTTTTAGAGATCGACAGGCAAGATAGGAAATACAGGCCAGCATCAGATAGAATAAGAAACTTTAAGGAATTTATCGTACCTCTACCTGAGCAAGCTATAAGAGATCAGGCCAGTAGATGTATGGAATGCGGAATTCCATTTTGTCATGATATGAAGGGATTGAAAGGATGTCCCGTAAATAATCAGATACCTGATTGGAATGATTTGGTCTATCGGGGTGAGTGGGAGCAAGCTTCTAAAGACTTGCATTCAACTAACAATTTTCCAGAGTTTACAGGAAGAATTTGTCCTGCCCCGTGCGAGGCTTCATGTACATTAAATATTGTTGATACCCCAGTAACAATTAAGTCCATAGAGTGTGCTATAGTAGATAAGGCGTGGGATAATGGATGGATAAAGCCACAAGTAAACCCAAGAAAGACAAACAAGAGAATAGGAATAATTGGTTCTGGCCCAGCTGGCCTGGCAGCCGCGCAACAATTATCGAGAGCTGGACATAATGTGGTGGTTTACGAAAAAAATAAAAAGATGGGGGGTCTTCTTAGATACGGTATTCCAGATTTTAAAATGGAGAAAACTCATATCGATAGAAGATTAGAGCAAATATCAGCTGAAGGGGTCCATTTTCAAGGTGGTGTGGAGCTTGGTGTGGATATTGAAATTAGTGATATGATAAAAGAACATGATGCTGTGATTTTAGCTTGTGGATCAGAAAAACCACGTGATCTAGCGATCGAAGGGCGTAACTCAGATGGAATTCATTTCGCCATGGATTTTTTGCCCCAACAAAATCGAAGGGTTGGCAACGAGAATCTCAAAGGCACAAAGGAAATTATCGCCGATGGAAAGCATGTTGTAGTAATTGGGGGGGGGGAGATACGGGGTCAGATTGTATAGGAACATCAATTCGCCAAGGAGCATTGTCTGTCACACAGCTTGAGATCATGCCCCCTCCCCCAGAAAGAGAAGATAAATTGTTAACATGGCCTAACTGGCCTCTTAAAATGAGAACCTCTTCCAGCCAAGAAGAGGGAGCAGATAGAGAGTTTTCAGTATTAACAACATCCTTCGGGATTAAAAATGGTAGGGTAAGTTCTTTAAACTGTGTGAAAGTAAATGAGAAGTTTGAAAAAATAGAAAAATCGGAATTTGTCATTAGAGCAGATTTAGTATTACTCGCAATGGGTTTTGTTTCTCCTATTACAGAAAGAATTCTAAAAGATATAAATTTATCTCTGGATAAGCGTGGAAATGTTTTAGCAGACGACAAATTCTACAAAACTTCTCATGAAAAGTTGTGGGTAGCGGGTGATATGCGACGTGGTCAATCACTTGTTGTGTGGGCAATCAGAGAAGGTAGGCAAGCTGCAAAAGCGGTAGACCTAGCTTTGATGGGTCATAGTGATCTTTCTGACTAAGTGAGAGAAGTCCACTTTATAAAGAATCTTTTGTGTTAAATAAATACAATTTAATACTTAAATCAATCGAATTTACCAAAGTATCAATATTTTGCTTTATATTATTAACTGTTTTTTCCGTTTTCTCATTAAGGTTTTTTAACCCCCCTTTTACCAGCTTTATGGTTTGGGAAAGCAAATTTTTTAAAAAGCAGATAGACTATAACTGGACCCCCTACCCAAATTTGGGTGAAAATATTGCACTTTCTGTAGTGGCAACAGAGGATTCTAGTTTTTGTAAACATATAGGAATTGACATTAATGAGATTTATAAAGTTATTAGTGGTGGGGAGAAAAGAGGCGCTTCGACAATAACCCAGCAATTAGCAAAAAATCTTTTTTTGTGGCCTGGAAGATCATGGACGAGAAAGCTTATAGAATTGTATTTTACATTTTTATTAGAAATTAGTGTTCCTAAAAGAAGAATTATTGAAATATATCTAAATATTGTTGAAACTGGCTACTTAACGTTCGGAGTTAATCAAGCTTCAGAAAAATATTACAGAAAGCCATCAAATAGACTGACCAAAGAACAAGCAATTCGAATTGCATTAACGCTACCAAATCCAAAAATGCGGCGACCTAAAAAATTAAACCCACCTCTGCTCCGAAGAATTACGAGATTAAAAAAAGATATGGAAATTCTAAAAAAAGATGACAGATCTAGCTGTTTTTTATAATTATATATGGACGTAATAAAATTTATTAATAATGAGAAAACTGCACCATTTAACACTTTCACCTTTTTGTCGAAAGGTAAGACTTGTACTAGCGGAAAAAAAGCTTGAAGTTGAATTAATCGAAGAACCTGTTTGGGAACAAAACTTGGATTTTATTAGATTTAGCCCTTCTGGAAAGGTGCCTCTGTTAAAAGAAGGAGTATCTGTTTTTACAGAAAGCACCCCTATATGTGAGTATTTAGATGAGTCCTACCCAATTCCAAAACTTATCCCGACTGACAAAAATCTTCGATTTGAAGCGCGAAGGGTCTCATCTTGGTTCGATGATAAATTTTATAATGAAGTCACAAAGAATTTACTTAACGAAAGAGTTTACAAAAAAATATTTAAAATTGGCCAACCTGATAGCAACTCAATAAAGGAAGGTCTGAGAAAAATAAAGTTTCACTTTGATTACTTGGAATGGCTTTTGGAAAAGAGAAATTGGCTAGCTGGAGAAAAAATGTCATTGGCAGACTTTTCAGCAGCTGGACATATATCGGCATTAGATTATATTGGAGATATCGACTGGCAGTCTAAGCCAATAATTAAGGAGTGGTATGCAAAAATAAAGTCGAGACCAGCTTTCAGAAATGCTGGGATACTGGTAGATTTAGTTCCTGGTTTTGTACCGACAAGCCATTACAGCGACTTAGATTTTTAGCATGAACATTCAGGACTTCAAGTCACAACTTCAGCAGATAGTATCTGATGTAGGATTCTCATCCTATGGCATAACTAATCCAAGCAAGGTTGATCACTCAGTAAAAGAAAACTTTATGAACTTTATTGAAAATGACTGGAATGCCGGAATGGATTGGTTGGAGAAAAGAGTCAATGAAAGGACAGCCCCAGAAAAGTTATGGTCCAGTGTTAAATCCATTTTGGTATTTACGGATGATTATACTCCAGCAGAAAATCCATTAAAAAAATTAAAGAAAAAAGAAGTGTCTAATTTCTCGGTTTTTGCTACAAAAAGGGATTATCATAAAGTAGTTAAATCTAAACTAAGAATCGTCGCCTCTTGGATAAAAAAAAAATTAGACTGTGACCTTAAAATATTCGTGGATACAGCACCGGTTTTGGAAAAACCTTTAGCACAACTATCTGGCTTAGGTTGGCAAGGTAAACATACGAATCTAGTAAGTAAAAATATGGGAAACTGGTTTTTTCTTGGTGTGATGTATATCGATAAATTATTACCAGTGGATGAACCAGAAAAAGATTTTTGTGGATCATGTACAAAGTGTTTGGATATTTGTCCTACAAATGCCTTTGAGGGCCCTTACAAGCTAGATGCCAGAAAGTGCATTGCTTATCTTACAGTTGAACATCACGGTGCCATAGATAAAGGGCTTAGGTCATCAATTGGGAACAGGGTTTTTGGATGCGATGATTGCTTAGCTATATGTCCTTGGAACAAGTTTGCCAAATTGACTAGAAATCTGAATTATAGAGACAGGTTTTCTAACTTGTCTTTGGAGGTGGCGCTAAGATTTTCAGATACTGAGTTTAGAAAATTCTTTAGTGGAACTGCAATAAAAAGACTAGGATCAACCAGATTTCTTAGAAATATAATATATGCGATGGGAAATAGTGGAAAAAGGGAATACATTGAATTATTAGAAGATTATGTGGATCACTCAATTGATTTCATATCTGAGGCAGCTATATGGGCGATATCTGAGCTAAAAAAATGAATAAGAAAAATACGTTATTAATTTTTGGTTTTGGCTATACGGCAAAATTCATGTGTAAAAAGTATTCGAGAAAAAATTGGCAAGTGTACTGTACTACTAGGAGTAGTGAAAAGATCAAAGAAATTAAAGCCGTTAAAGCTTTTCCAATTTTTTTTAACGACGAAAAAAAATTAAAAAATATTCTCAATGATGATGTTTACATCTTGACCACAGCTCCTCCAGAGAATAGCAAAGACCCTGTTGTTGAAAATTATGGGTATCTACTCAAGAAAAATAGAGAAAAAATTAAGTGGGCAGGATATCTGTCAACTACTAGTGTTTATGGAGATAAGAAAGGTGAATGGGTAACTGAGGATTCAGATATAGAACCCAATTCAGAAAGAAGCATTTCACGTGTTGCTGCAGAAAATTCGTGGTTGAAATTAGGAGAAAACCTTTTGATAAAAACAATTATTTTCAGGTTGTCAGGGATCTATGGACCAGGACGAAGCCTCATCGATCGTTTGATGAGAAATGAAGAGGTTTATATAGTTGATAAACCAAGACACTTATTTAACAGGATTCATATTGATGATATAGTAGGTGCAGTAGAGAAGGCTATGAGTTCTAATTCTAAAACAAAGATTTTTAATTTATCCGATGATCTTCCAGCAACGCAATTGGATGTGGCCAAGTTCGCTGCAAAATTACTAAAAAAAAATTGTCCAGAGATAGTCAGTTTAAAAAGTGAGATGGTGAGTGAAATGGCAAAAAGCTTCTATAGAGAGGAAAAAAAGGTATCAAACAAAAAGCTCAAAGATGAATTGGGGTATAAGCTTGCTTTTCCTTCATTTAAGGAAGGACTTTTTTCAATCCACCAAAATTCTAAAGAATTCTAACAGGAGTTCCTATTTCAACTAAATTGAAAAGCTCTTCTATTTGTTCATTATACAGCCCCACACACCCAGACGAGCTTTGTCTCCCGATTTTCCTGGTATCACTTGTTCCGTGAATACGATAACTTGGCCAACTAAGATAAAGGGCGTGAGAGCCGAGAGGATTATCTGGGCCGGGAGGCATAAACTCTGGAAGTTGAGGATCTCTTTCTCTCATTTTTTTAGTAGGTCTCCATTCAGGCCCAACTACTTTTTTTGTAACTTTCGTATATCCCAGTCTTGTCAACTCTTGATTAAGGGGTACGGAGGTTGGAAATACCTTATATTCTGTCCCATTCTTATTCCAATAATGCAATGATCGTGTTTTGGTATCAACGAGTATGCCTCCTTTATTTAGATTCTTAAAATGATCTTGCCAAGACTGTGCTCTAAAGGAGAAGATATTATGTTTTGGTTTTCCATCTTGGCCAAAATCTACTGCAGTTTGAGCGATAATAGGGTTGCTTATTCCCACATAGACCAATAATAGTATCCAAGAACTTAATATTTTTAATACAATATTGATCATTTTGCTTGTTTTAGTTAAAACTCGATTATTATAAATAACTTATTAGACATGAGAACAAGAATATACGTCATATCTCAAAAATTAAAAGAGGGAACTTTTAGTTATCTGAACAATCTTATTTTGAAGATACCACTTTTAATTATTCTGGTAAGTTGTGTAGGAACAAATACTGATGTATATCATGGCTATTCCAAATCGGGCGTTATCTCTAGTTTTGAAGTCGCTGCTTTAAAATCAAGGCACTTAGAAATGGTTAACGCCTTAAGACTAGAAAATGGGCGATCCCCACTAAAGCATTCAAATAGTCTTTCAGCAGCATCTAAAACCCATGCTTTTGATATAGCAAGACAGCAGAGAGCTTGGAACTACGGTTCAGATGCATCATCTGCGGTAGATAGGGCAAAAATAGCAGGGTTTAAAGGCTCAGTTATTGGTGAAAACGTGTCAGAGACTTATGAGGGTGAGTACGATGTGTTGAATGTATGGTTTCAAAGTAAAATAGGGAAGGAAATTATTTTGGATCTCAATGCTACCCATTTAGGTCTAAGTTGGTATCAAGATAGCACCGGCAAAGTTTGGTGGGTACAAATGATTGGCCAATCTTAGAAAAAAGCTGATTTTTAAGCATAAATGTAAAGAACCGTACCGGTTTCAACCATTCCGTAAATTTCTTCTATTTCCTTGTTTGTTACTGCAATGCAACCCTCGGTCCAGTCAAAAAAATAATGGAGGATTATATTTTTTTTTCCAAGTCCATGAATAAAAATGTCGCTACCAGGATTAAGGCCTCTCTTTAGAGCTCTTTTCTTATCAGATCTATTTGGAAAATTTATTCCAAGGCTCAGATAAAAATTACTATTTGGGTTTTTGTGTGTAATGTAATATTTACCTTCTGGAGTTTTTCCATCTCCTTCCTTTTCTTTTTGACCTTTTGGATTAAATCCCAAGCGAATTCGATATGTTTTTATCACCTTATTATTTCTGTAGAGAGCTAAAACTCTCTTTTTTTTCCAAACGACCAGTAAATTTGGTTTATTTGAGTGGCTCCAAGTAGGTTTGAAAAAAATAAAAGGAAATAAAATTGAAAAAAACAAAAAGCTTCTTTTACTAATCTTTTTCATATACTCACTTTTTTCTTTATAGAACTAGATTTTAATTGACCGCATGCAGCCATAATATCTTCTCCTCGAGGTCTTCTTATTGGACTTGGTATTCTTGATTTAATTATAATATCTCTGAAAGCTTTTATTCTATCTGAGGATGAGCGCTTATAATTACTTCCAGTCCAACTGTTAAATGGTATCAGATTTATTTTTGAAGGTAGCCCTTGAAGCAATTTGACCAATCTTTCTGCATCTTTTTTTGTATCATTAACCCCGTCAAGCATTACATATTCAAATGTTATTCTTTCTGAATTACGTAAATTAACATCGTTTTTCAGGGAGCCCAGCAACTTTTCTAAATTCCATTTTTTATTTATTGGAACTAAAATATCTCTTGTTTTGTCGTCAGTAGCATGAAGGCTAACCGCAATCATGCATCCGATTTCTTCATGAGCCATTTTTATTTTTGGAACTATGCCCGCTGTTGATAAAGTGACTCTTCTTCTTGAAAAGTCTAATCCTTTATTGTCCATTAAAATGTTGCAGGCTTTTTTTACCTCCTCATAATTTAATAAAGGTTCGCCCATTCCCATGAAAACAATATTGGTTATTACCTCAAAATAAGAAGATATACCCCTATTATTCTTCATTTTTTCCCATAAACCCAGGTCATCATAAACTGCAATGACTTGTCCTATGATTTCCTGACTTGATAAGTTCCTTACCAGCTTTTGGGTACCTGTATGACAAAATGAACAGTTTAATGTACAACCGACTTGTGAGGAAATACAAAGAGTGCTTCTAGTCTCTTCAGGTATAAATACAGTTTCTATTTTGCTTTTATCATCTAAACAAAGTAGATATTTTATAGTGCCGTCACTACTCATCTCTTTTTTTTCAATATTTGGTCGTGAAACTTTAAAAGCTTTTGTTAGTTTTGTACGAAGGTTTTTATCTATGTTGGTCATTTTTTCAAATGAGGTTATTCCATGACAGTAAATCCAAGACCATAGTTGACTAACTCTCATAGACGCTCTTCTAGGCTGGTTTTCAAACTCTACCATAAAAGAAAGAATTTCTTCTCTACTAAGCCCTAAAATATTTCTTTTTTTAGAGATAGCCGGTGAAGTCAATTTAATTTGCACTGTTTATTTAACTCTGACAAGGCATTTGAAAAACCTGTTAACATAAACGTGTCTTTCGTTACCGTATTACGATGAGATATAGCGCTCATGATGGCCTTGCTACCTTTCTTAAGATAATTAACTAATTTTTTTTCATCAAATTTTTGAGCCCAAGCGTGATCTTTCTCGGCCTTAGCTTTGGGCGAAGGGTGTGCAAAAAACACAATCTTTTCCTTATTATCAATTTCAAGGACCGCTTTGGAGCCCACCTGTAGAGGATATCCTGCATAAAATGTCCCTTCATATTCGTTGTCTTTATTTAAAATTTTAATAATATACAACGTACCCTTTTCTCTGTTAACAGATGAGAGTTTTTGATTATTTCTGAACGCCTCACCTTTGATAGATTGAGAAGCAATGAAGCACATTTTGGGATCGTCTTTTGATATGAAAACACTCCAATCTCTAAAACTTTTTTCAGCTTTCCTGAGATTTTCTTGCCCAAACGACGCAGTTGTAACAATTAAGAAACATAGGCACATACAAAGAAAATACTTTAAAACTAATCGAATTCCTGGGAATTGAGTTTTTTTATTCATTCTAAAATTCATAACAAAAAAAATGTGACGGTTTATTAATGAGTATTACTAATACAATTTATTGTTAAACTAAGGAAGACTTTTTATACTGACCTCCATCTAAAAAAATAAGTGTGTTACATTGCCACTAGATTTTTGAAATTAAAAATTATACATTCTTTGGATATTTTATAGGGTAAAACTAATGAGCAAATCCAAAACGTTATACGACAAAATCTGGGATAATCATCTCATATATTCAAATGATGACACTTCACTTATATACATCGATAGGCATTTAGTCCACGAGGTAACTAGCCCTCAAGCTTTTGAAGGCTTAAGGACTGCAGGTAGGCGGGTGCATTCTCCTCAAAAAACTATAGCTGTACCTGATCACAATGTAGCAACAACTCTAGATCGGCTAACAAATTTTGGAAATGAAGAAGGAAGAAAACAACTTGATACACTAGACAAAAATGCTAAGGAGTTTGGAGTTCATTACTATCCAGTCAATGACATTCGTCAGGGTATCGTTCACATAATTGGGCCGGAGCAGGGTTGGACACTTCCAGGGATGACCATTGTTTGTGGTGATAGCCATACAGCCACCCATGGGGCATTCGGTGCTCTAGCACACGGTATTGGGACCTCTGAGGTGGAGCATGTACTAGCAACACAAACACTAATTCAGCAAAAATCGAAAAATATGAAAGTTGAAGTTTATGGAACGTTAGGAAAAGGTGTAACCGCCAAAGATATAACACTATCAATAATTGGAAAAACTGGGACAGCTGGGGGGACAGGTCATGTGATCGAATATTGTGGCAGCGCAATTCGTGATCTTTCTATGGAAGGACGAATGACTGTATGTAATATGGCTATAGAAGGGGGGGCAAGAGCAGGGCTGATCGCTCCCGATGAGAAAACAATAAGTTATTTAAGAGATAAGCCGAATGCCCCCAAGGGTAAAGAGTGGGATAAGGCGCTAGAATTTTGGAAAACGTTATTTTCAGATAAAAATGCTAAGTTTGATAAGGAAGTCTCTTTGAACGCCGCTGACATTGCGCCAGTTGTTACTTGGGGTACTAGCCCTGAAGATGTGCTTGCAATAACCGAAAAAGTTCCTAGTCCCAGTAATTTTGAGGGAAGCAAAATTGATGCGGCAAAAAGATCGTTAGATTATATGGGTTTAAAACCTGGTGTTCGACTCCAAGACATTAATGTAGATGCCGTTTTTATTGGTTCATGCACCAACGGCCGGATAGAAGATTTGAGAGAAGTAGAGAGAATTGTCCGGGGAAAAAAAGTTAAAAGTGGCGTTAGAGCTATGGTAGTACCTGGGTCGGGGCTAGTTAAAAAACAAGCAGAAGAAGAAGGTATAGCGAACGTGCTTATGGAAGCAGGTTTTGACTGGAGAATGCCTGGATGCTCAATGTGCCTGGCGATGAATGCCGATCAGTTATTGCCTGAAGAAAGATGCGCGGCGACTTCAAACAGAAATTTTGAAGGTCGACAAGGTCGAGGTGGAAGAACTCATCTCATGAGCCCAGCCATGGCTGCTGCTGCTGCAATAACTGGAAGACTTACAGACGTTAGAGATCTTTAAAGGAGTTCATTAATGGAAAAGTTTGTGAAATTTCAAGGCATAGCCGCTCCAATGCCTTTGATAAATATTGATACGGATATGTTAATTCCTAAACAATTTTTAAAAACAATTGAAAGGACTGGGTTAGGAAAAAATCTCTTCTATGAGATGAGGTATGATAAAAGTGGCAATATAATTCAAGATTTCATCCTTAATTCTGAGCCGTATAATAGCGCATCAATAATTGTTGGAGGTGCAAACTTTGGCTGCGGATCCTCTAGAGAGCATGCTCCTTGGGCACTAAAGGATTTTGGCATAAAATGTGTTATATCAACAAGTTTTGCAGATATTTTTTTTAATAATTGTTTTAAAAATGGAATATTAGCTATCATTCTTTCAGATAAAGATAGAGACACTTTAATGGAAGATGCTCAAAATAAGGAAAAATCGGTTTTGACGATTGATCTTGAAAATCAAAAAATATTAAGAAGTAATGGGGTCTCCATACAATTCGAGGTTGATGGTTTCAAAAAATATTGTTTATTGAATGGTCTTGACGATATTGGCTTAACATTGAAAAACTTTGAGAAAATTTCCGAGTTTGAAAAGAAATATACGGACAAGTTTTCTTGGAGCTGAATAGAGAGGTAAATTATGGGTTCTTTACTTATCCTTCCTGGAGATGGAATTGGTCCTGAAGTAATGACTGAAGTCCGGCGAATAATCGCCTGGTTTCAAGACAAAAAATATTTAAAATTTACTGTCGAGGAAGATTTAGTAGGAGGAGCGGCCTATGACATGCATGGTACACCTCTCGCAGATGAAACTTTAGCCAAAGCACTTGAAGTTGATGCAGTTTTATTGGGAGCAGTGGGAGGACCCGACTACGATAACTTGAGTTTCAACTTAAAGCCAGAAAGAGGCCTTTTGAAGCTGAGAAAAGAACTAGACTTATTTGCTAATATCCGCCCCGCTCAATGTTTTGATGCATTAGCTTCTTTCTCTTCATTAAAGAAAGAAGTAGTGTCAGGACTGGACATTGTTATTGTTAGAGAACTCACCTCTGGCATCTATTTCGGAGAACCGCGTGGCATTCATACTGATGGCTCAAATGAGAGAATTGGTGTAAACACGCAAAGATACACCGAATCTGAGATACGCAGAGTGGCGATAAGTGCTTTTGAACTTGCTCTCAAAAGAAATAAAAAATTATGTTCTATGGAAAAAGCCAATGTTATGGAGAGCGGTATTCTCTGGCGAGATATTGTTGATGAAGTTCATGTTGATTTTAAAGATGTAGAGCTAAGTCATATGTATGCTGATAATGGAGCGATGCAGTTGGTTAGAGACCCTAAACAGTTTGATGTAATTGTGACAGACAATCTCTTTGGGGATATATTATCTGATTGTGCTGCGATGCTTACGGGTAGTTTAGGAATGCTGCCCTCAGCTAGTCTAGGAAATAAAAAAGAAAATGGATTGCCGCGAGCAATGTATGAGCCAGTACATGGTTCAGCACCAGATATAACTGGTCAGTCAAAAGCTAATCCAATTGCGTGTATTTTGAGTTTTTCGATGGCGTTAAGGTATTCATTTTCAGATGTACAAAATGCTAATCTTCTTGAGCAAAGTATAGAAAAGGTTCTTGCAAAAGGGTATAGAACTCCCGATCTCATGATGGGAGAACAAGGAAGTCTTTGTTCAACAAAGGAAATGACTGATAAAATACTTGAGGAATTAGATGCAAGTTTGTAATTAATTGCCCATCCAACCACCGTCTACATTAAGCAGTTCACCATTAACATAACTTGATGCATCTGAAGCTAAGTAAACAGCAGCTCCTGCCATATCGTCTATAGTGCCCCATCTTTTCATGGGGATCCTTGCCATTAAGTTAGCTGACCTGTTTTTGTCCCGGCGAAGAGCACTGGTTATATCAGTGACTACGTATCCTGGAGCGATAGAATTAACATTTATTCCTTTAACCGCCAGTTCATTTGATAGAGCTTTCGTAAGTTGCGCTATTCCACCTTTTGATGCCGTGTAACTGGGAACCAACAAGCCGCCCTGATGAGATAAGATTGATGCGGTAAAAATAATTTTCCCCCAGCCTCTTTCAACCATTTTTTTACTCAGTTCTCGTGCAAGGACAAACTGAGATGACAGATTTATTTCTATTATTCTGTCCCAATGTTCATCGCTATGTTCACTAAGCTCTGTTCTAATTAGAGACCCAGCATTGCTGAAGAGAATATTTGGTTCTAATTTATTTTTTTTAAGTTCCTTTAAAAAAATATGAGTATTTTCTCGTTCTGAAAAATCACAGTTAAAGCAATGAAATCTTCTACCAATTGACTCAATATATTTTTCTATCTCACTTCCTTTTTTTAATGTCGAACTTACGCCAACTATGTCAGCTCCCGCTTCTGCTAATCCTTTAGCAATTCCAAATCCTATACCTTTGCTGCAACCTGTAACTAAAGCAACCTTTCCGTTTAACTTAAATTTTTCCATTATCGACATAAGTCTAATCTCCTGAATTCTGGCAATAGTCTAAATATTCCCTAAGCCTATTCTCACCCTTTATTATCTTAGTACAAAAATCTCTGATATTCCCAACTCTTTCTGAAAACTCCTCCATCCCAGCATTCAACCAACTTTCATCCACCTTTAAAAGTTCTTTAATGCCGATTTTTTCAACCTCGCTCTTAACTTTCTGAGTAGGCTTGTATATTTTATTTGAGAGCAAGTAATCATCTATAATTGTTTTATTTTTCACGCCGAAAAGAGAAAAAATTAAAGCTGAGGCAAAGCCAGTTCTATCTTTTCCAGCAGTACAGTGAAACATTATTGTAGAGCCTGGGTTATCAAATAATATTTTGAAAAATTGCTCAAAGGTTCCAATGTTTTCATTAGTATATTTTCGATAAGCTTGTTGAAAAATTTTATCTATTTCTTTTTTTTTGGATCTATCAACTTCATTCAATCCTCTTAACAAATCCGTCACCTTGGGTTCAATTGGTAGGTGCACTCTTTTGCTTAAAAAGTCTTTCGGAATCCGAGAAGGGTTTTTTTTCTCCTCCTGAATACCTCTGAAATCTATGATTAAAGGTTTTTTAAGTGCTGCCATTTGAGTTTCTACCTGCTTATTCCACTCCGTTGGAGCCGCACATCTTAAAAATAAACCCTTTTTAAGAGTTTTGTTTTCAGAAGTTTTTTTGCCTCCTAGGTCTCTTAGATTGTTGATCCCTATCTCATTTAACATATTAACCACCAAAAAAAGTATTAATTCTGAACTAAACTAAGTTACAATAAAAAAATTATTATGGAGGAATCATGACTGTAATTGCAACAAATACTGTAAGACCACATCTAGGGAAAGCAAAATTACAACTAAATAATATGTTGGAAGTAACAAAAGCGTTCGGAGATATGGGAATAACCGCTCGAGTATCTAGAGTTGTTTTTGGCCAAAATGCAGGATGCTTAGTGTTTTCCACTTTTGCGGCAAATTTCACTGAAGCTATGGCAGATGTTCAAAAAGTTTTTTCAAGTGAAATGTGGTCAAAGGTACAAATGAGATTGGATGACAATCCAGCAAGTGACATTGTTATGCCATTAAACCTGGTAAGAGTGGTAGCTGGAGAAATGAAGCCGTCACACAGAGTTATGAATTTTAGGTGGTACAATGTTAAAAAAGATAAGTCCCAAATGGTTATGGAGATGTTTGAAAAAGTAAAGACTATGTGCGAAAAGGTTGATGTAAATCCCGTGCTATTGGTGCCAGTGACAGGAGAAAATATGAGTAGTATGGTTATTGCTTACGGTGCAACTTCCTTAGAGGCTTCGGGAAAAGCATTTGACCAAATGGGGATGACAGAAGAGTTTCAAGCTTTAGTAAGAAAGGCTGCTGAAGTAGGTGAGTTACATACTGGATGGATGACAGTGCCAGTTGATCATTAAAGTTTTTAAGTACTGTTCAAAATGGGGCTTTTAAACATCATTTTTAAAATAGTTGCCAATACTATGCCCTATGAACTCCGAAATGTTGCTAGCGGTTAAGCCTGCACCATTGTTTAATTGTAGGAAATTTTTTGCGCACTGAGTTTGTAGATATACTGCACTTCTGAAAGGTGCATTCGACCCAGAGGCCCAAAGGCCCGCAATTATACCTGCGAGAACATCCCCCATGCCGGCTGTACCAAGCCAACCATTAGAATACAAATTGAGCCAGAGCTTCTTATCTTCTGAAACCAAAGTCCCTGGTCCTTTTAATATCCAATCGCCACCGTAATACTTCTTAAGTTTGATTATATTTGACCACTTATCTGAGAAGTCATCTTCGAGAAGCTTTTTTATTTCACCAGTGTGAGGAGTGCCAACCCATGCGGCAGTTCTTTTTTTCGGTTTTATTCTGGATAACCAATCCAATCCGTCGGCGTCTAGAATAATTTTTAGTTTGCTTTTCCATAGAAACTCAACTTCATTATCGAAACTCTTGCCTAAGCCAGGGCCAATAATTGCCGTGCGCATATTTTTATCTATTACAGTTTCTATACTGTCAATTGTAGGGTCTATATGAATAAGCTCTGGAGGTCTTCGTAACTTTTTTGTATTTGAAGCCCAAAACAATTTTCCTCCGCCGGAACGTAACGCAGATATACCAGCTAAAATCCCAGCACCCTCCATTGACTTTGATCCACCAAGGCAAAGTATAGAACCTCTGTTCCCTTTATGGGCAGACTTAGATAAGTTGGGTATGTGTATTTTTTCCTTAGCAATCGCCTTCATATCAGGTTTATAACCCACCCGATCGATGCTTAAGTTATCAAAATAAATGATACCTGAATGATCACACGAATTGTCAATAAATAGACCCGGTTTTAATGTAAGAAATGTAATAGTTGCCGTGGCTTTTACAGCTCTATTAAAAATAATTCCTTTTGAGCCATGTAGGCCGCTTGGCAAATCTAAAGACAAGATCTTTTTTGATTTGGAACATTGGAGAAAATTGATAGCTTTTAAATAATTACCTTGAAAATCTCTGTTTAATCCAATTCCAAAAAGTGCATCAACATACCAATCACTTTTCGGTATTTTTGTTCCGCTACATTTTTCAATTTTAACTCCCAAGTCAACACATAATCGGTAAGCATGACTTTTTGGTCGGCTTTTATAAGCTAGGTCAATTATGTGGGTCTTTATATTTTCTATTTTTAAAAGAGCAGCTAAACAGAGCCCATCTTCACCATTATTTCCTTTACCAATAAAAATTGTTACTGATCTAGCACTTTTGCTTACTAAAAACTTTTTGGCCGATGTAGATGCCCTTAGCATCAAAAGAAAAGAAGTTTCTTTTGTCTTAGTAATTATGTCGTCGATCAATTTTGACTTTCTTGATCCAAATAAATCTAACGAAATATCAGCAGTCTCTAAATCATATTGCATTATTCATTTATATAGTCCAATAAAGTGTTAATAAATAGAATATTGATTGCTTATGAAAAGATTGAAAATAAAAACGGCTAGAGGCGATTTATCTGTTTGTTTTTGGGAAGGTCCAGTAGATGCGCCAATTTTACACTGGGCGCACGCTAATGGATTTAATGGCCAGACATACGACATGTTGCTAAGCAAATTAGCCGGCAGATTCAATGTATATGCTTGGGACACGCCAGGATATGGGATGACTGATAAAGGGAATTTTTATGATGAGATGAATCCTGTTCTAGGGTATTCCTATGATTTGGAAGCGTTAATAATTGAATTATATAAAAAACACAACCGTAAAGTTCTGTTAGGTGGTCACTCAATTGGGGGATCACTTAGTTTAATAGTAAGCAAATATTTAGAAGAAAAAATATCTGGACTAATTTTAGCGGACCCAGTAGTGATAAGCTACCATTACCAATATTTAACCAAATATCTCAGTCCTTTTGGATATGACTCGAGTACATTGAAGCTCACAAAACAGGCTTTAAGGAAGAGAGATAGGTGGGATAGCTTCGAGATGGTACTCAACTCCTACACGAATAGAGGGATTTTTAGTACGTGGAAAGAGGGTTTCCTAAAGGATTATCTATTAGGTGGAACAAAAAAAGACAAAAATGGCGTTTATTTATCATGTAATCCAAAAATAGAGGCAGCAAGTTTTAAAAACACTGAGATTGTAGCAACACCAAAAATAATTAAAGGAACAAGAGTACCGATTATGTTGTTGGTTGCAGAAATTGGAAGTACAACGGCATCTCTGCATTCTTTTAAAAGACTGGTAAATTTAAAAAAATTTGAGGTAATAGAGAGGGGAACTCATTTTTTCCCAATGGAGCAACCTGATAAGCTAATTTCTTCTATTAAAGGCTTTAAATATGATTCTTAGGGATTATACTTACATCGAAATAGAAAGGCGGTGTACAAAATGAATAAATTAGAAGTCGGTTATCAAAAACAATATCAATCGAATTATTTTGATATTGAATTTCTTGGTCATGTTGCTCACATAAAGCTTAACAAGCCTGAGAAAAGAAACGCCATGAACTGGGATTTCTGGAGAGACTTACCAAAGATTGTTGGAGACATTGATACAAATGCGCGATCGAGATGTATTGTTCTTTCGTCAACTGGTCCAGTATTTTCAGCTGGTTTGGATTTAAGTCTTTTCGGTAACGATGTTTTTTCAAGCTCTAAGACAGCTAAAATGAATGAAAAAGAACTGCAAACGCCTCAAAACTTTATGAGCTTTTTATCGTTTTTACAAGATTCTATATCATCTTTACAAAAAGCCAGAATTCCCGTTGTTTGTGCCATTCAGGGTGGCTGTATAGGTGGAGGGGTAGACCTTATATGTTCCGCAGACATTCGATTGGCAACAAATGACGCTTTTTTCTCAATAAGAGAAACAAAAATAGGAATGGTAGCAGATGTAGGCACGTTTCCTCGAATTGTAAAATTGCTCCCTGAAGGTATTGTCAAGGAATTGGCTTTTACAGGAAGAAACTTCTCTGCTCAAGAAGCCAAAGAGTACGGATTTGTAAATAGGTTATATGAGAGTCACGACTCTCTAATTGAAGGAGCATTAGAGATTGCTAACGAAATAGCGTCTAATTCCCCCGCTGCTGTTTACGGTTGTAAGAAGGTTATTGACTTTTCACGGGACCATAAGATTGATGAGGGATTAGAATGGATAAATATGTGGAATGCATCGATGCTCAGCCAATCCGAGTTGATGGAAGGCTTTCGATCTTATAAAAGTAAGACAGAAGGCAATTTTGCCGAATTACCAAAGCTCAAAGATCATTTTTCAAAAGAGTAAAAAGGAAAAAAATGGGATATAACGTTGCTGTTTGCGGTGCCACTGGTAACGTAGGTCGAGAAATGCTTAATATATTGGCTGAGCGTTTATTTCCTGTTGGTGAGCTGACCGTTTTAGCTAGTAGAAGATCATTGGGAACAGAATGTTCATTTGGAGATAAAATTCTTAAGACAAAAGATTTAGATACTTTTGATTTTAAGGGGGTAGATATTGCGCTTTTTGCAGTTGGATCAGATGCAACAAAAAAATATGTGAAAAAAGCTACTGACAGCGGCTGCATAGTAATAGACAATTCATCGCTATTTCGTTATCATCCCGACATTCCATTAATAGTTCCTGAAGTAAATCCGGACGATATAGATAATATTCATAATAAAAATATTATTGCAAACCCGAACTGTTCAACTGCCCAATTGGTCGTAGCACTAAAACCTTTACATGATAGAGCGCGAATAAAGAGAGTCGTGGTAACAACTTTTCAATCAGTTTCAGGGTCAGGTAAGGAAGCAATGGATGAGCTTTGGGCTCAAACAAAGGGATTATACGTACCAGGCCAGGAAGTAGAACCTAAAGTTTATCCCAAACAAATAGCTTTTAATGTTATTCCTCAAATAGATGTTTTTCTCGATGACGGTCAAACCAAAGAAGAGTGGAAAATGGTTGCAGAAACCAAGAAGATTTTAGACAAGAAGATAAAGCTTACAGCAACATGTGTCAGAGTACCTGTTTTTGTTGGCCACTCAGAAGCCGTGAATATAGAGTTTGAAGATTTTTTAGATGAAGATGAAGCTAGAGAAATTCTGAGACAATCTCCAGGCATAATTGTGGTAGACAAGAGAGAAGAAGGAGGTTACACAACGCCAATAGAGTGTGCAGGTGAATATGCAACGTTCATCAGCCGAATAAGACAAGATTCAACAACAGAAAATGGTTTAAGTTTATGGTGCGTGTCCGATAATCTTAGAAAAGGTGCTGCACTAAATGCAGTTCAAATAGCAGAGCTTTTAGGAAACAAAGTTTTAAAAAAAGAATAAAAATTTTATCTGATAACTATTAATTAATTGCTAGAACTGTCTGCTAACAATAAAGTTAGCAATTTGGCAAAGGTTATCAGATCGATCTTTAAAAACTGAAATAGCTTCACAAGCCTCCAGCACCAATTCTGTGGCCTTTTTCCTAGCGTTATCAAGACCTAATTTTGAAACAAAGGTAGCCTTATTTTTTTCTTTATCTTTACCAGCCTTCTTTCCTAAGTTTTTTGAAGAACTAGTAGCATCTAATATGTCATCAATAATTTGAAAAGCGAGGCCAATTTTAGAGGCATATAAGGAGAAAGGCTCAATGTTTTCACGGGCTATTATTGGGCCAACCTCACATGCCCATGATATCAATTTCCCAGTTTTATATTCCTGTAATTTCGAAATTTCACTTATTTCCAGTTGTTTTTGAGAAGACTCGGCACTTATATCTAGTGCTTGCCCCAATACCATTCCAGACGCACCAGATTTGTTCGCCAAACTATAAATTAATTTATTTTTCACTTGATCACTAACTTTAAATTGTTGTGCACTGAGCACTTCAAAACTCAAACTTTGAAGTGCATCTCCAACTAAAATGGCAGTTGCTTCGTCCCATTTCTTATGGATAGTTGGCTCACCTCGTCGCAAATCATCATCGTCCATTGAAGGAAGGTCATCATGCACAAGAGAGTATGTATGAATGCACTCAATTGCGATAGCACAAAATATCGATACATCATTTTGAATATTAAAAACCCTTGATGTTTCCATACACAACAACGGTCTCAATCTTTTTCCTTGTCCTAATATCGAATATTCAATGGGGTTTTTTAATATTCCAAAATTTTTCTTGTTTAAAAATTTTTTGAGTTGGCGATCAAAATAAAGGGAATTATTTTCAAGAAATTTTTTGAAGTAAGCTCCATCGAACTCACTTAAGGCTTTATTCATTATCACCTACTTTTAACTCTTCTGTCACTATTTTCTCTTTGTCAGATACTTTAAGGATTTTCAACTCAGCCGTTTTTAAAAGTTTTTCGCAGTGACTTTTAAGTTTAATCCCAATTTCATAGTAAGAAATTGATTCTTCTAGGCTCAAACTGCCGTCATCTAACTGAGTTACTAACTCCTCTAGTTTCTTTAGTCCATCTTCAAACTTAAGTTCTTTAATTTCGTCTTCTGTAAGCATGATTAGTGTTATGTTATTTGTAGATATAATCTATAGTATAATTTTTTAGACCAATAGCCACTACATTTTTACAATTAAATTTTGCCAGAGCTCCCAGAAATAGAAACAGTTAAATTGGGCATTGAGAACACCGTTTTAGGCAGTGTTATAACTTCCACCAAAATATTTAGGCGCGACTTAAGGTTCCCTGTTGATAAGAATTTTGAAAATTTGATATTAAATAAAAGAGTTTTGGGTGTCGGTAGAAGATCAAAATATCTTCTTTTTTTTCTAAATAAAAAAATGATACTGGTCATGCATCTTGGGATGTCTGGTAAAATAAACGTGAGCATAAATGGCGAATCTGAATATGAACCAAAGAAACATGATCATATTACCATGTCATTTGATAATGGCGTTTTTCTTATATACAATGATCCCAGACGCTTTGGTTTCGTTGAGACAATAAAGGGTGATCTTGATGACTATAAAAGGTTCAAATACATAGGAATAGAACCCCTTTCAAAAAAGTTTGACGCACTACATCTTTGGTCAAAAATCAAAAACTCTTCGAGAGTTTTAAAAAATATTTTTCTGGATCAAAAGGTGGTTGCTGGCTTGGGTAATATATACGTGAGCGAGGCTTTGTGGGACAGTCAAATCAACCCAACCAGGACTGGCAAAAAAACGTCTTTAGCTGATTGTAAAAAATTGGTCGTTTCCATTAAGAAAGTTCTTAAAAAAGCAATTAAATATGGTGGTACCACTCTAAAAGATTTCAGGCAGATTGGAGGAGAGGTAGGGTATTTTCAAAATAAGTTGCAGGTTTATGGTAAAGAGGGACAAGCTTGCCGTCGCAGGAAGTGTAAAGGTACTATAGAGAAAGCTGTAATTAGTGGGAGAAGTACATTTTATTGTGCTATCTGCCAGAAATAATTGATTATTTTCTTGATAAATTCAGATTAGAAAATTAAAAAGTTGTGCATATTATTTTTTAGGAGAATCGAATGGCTTATGAGACGCTTATTATCGAGCACGAAGAACCGATTTTGATTATAAGGCTAAATAGACCAAATGCATTGAACGCCTTAAATAGCAAATTGCTTGAGGAACTTAACAACGCATTAACAGATGCAGACAATAACGATTATGTTAGAACAATTATTTTAACAGGTTCAGAAAAGGCATTTGCTGCGGGTGCCGATATTAAGGAAATGATATCCAAGAGTTTTGTCGATATGTTTTATAGTAACTTTTTTTCTCACGATTTGGATAGAATTCAGGCCACAAGAAAACCGATTATTGCTGCGGTAGCCGGATATGCTCTCGGGGGAGGGTGTGAGCTTGCAATGAGATGTGATTTTATTTTAGCAGCAGATAGTGCAAAGTTCGGGCAACCAGAAATAAATTTAGGCGTTATGGCAGGTTTTGGAGGAACACAGTTGTTGTCAAAATTCGTTGGAAAGTCTAAAGCAATGGAGATGCATCTTACAGGTCGAAACATGGATGCTAAAGAGGCTGAAAGAGCCGGATTAGTGAGTCGAGTGGTTCCTGCTGAGAGCCTGTTAAAGGAAGCGAAAGCTGTTGCTCTTAAGATTGCGGAAAAATCTATGTTATCGACGGTGGGCATAAAAGAATCGATAAACCGTTCATTTGAAATTGGAATGTCAGAGGGCATATTATTTGAGAGACGTATATTCAACGCTCTATTTTCAACCGATGATAAAAAAGAAGGAATGTCTGCTTTTATAGAAAAAAGAACACCGAAGTTTGAAGACAAATAGCGGTTCGCTTGTTGACAATTACAGCCCTATTGTGTAATTGATTGCATACTAAGGAGAACAATAAAAATGCCAAATAAAGCATCAGCTAAAAAAAGATTAAGACAAACGATTAAAAAAACTACGGAAAACAAGAATAGAAAAACCAGAATTAAAACATTCGTTAAGAAAGTTGAGCAAGCGATAGCCCAGGGTGATCAAGATACTGCAAATGGTGTTTTAAGGGCGGCACAGTCTGAAATAATGAGAGGTGTAACTAAGGGTGTTCTTCATAAAAACTCTGCTAGTCGAAAAATTTCTAGATTGAATTCAAAAGTTAAAGGCCTAAAAAAAGCAAGCTAAATAAAAATTTTTTTTCATTCGTTGCTAGAATCCCTTTGCAAGGTTATCTTGCAACCTAGACTTACCTCTGCGTAAAAAAAAATAATGTCAATAATCTGGTTTATAATAGGTTCAGATTTGGTTGAGAATATAAATTCAAAAGAAGCTTTTGATATACTGCGGAAAGATGAGAATGCTCTATTGATTGATGTAAGAACTAAGAAAGAGCATTTGGCAGTTGGAATACCTGATCTACAAGAAATCGGGAAAGAGATATATACAATAGAATGGAAAAACTCTATCTTTCCGGGATATCGAATACGCTTTATAAACGATTTTAATGAAAATTTAGACTTTCGTGACGAAGGAAAATATATTTTTATATGTAGATCTGGAATTAGATCCAATTTCGCTGCATTAACTATAGAAGAATCGTTTGATTCAGGTAATTATAATAGTAGGTGTTTTAACGTAGAGGATGGATTCGAAGGAAATGAACAACATTTAAGCTATCCAAAAAAGCTAACCGGATGGAAGAACTTGGGCTTGCCCTGGAAGTAGAGTTAATTGATGGAAAAAGATGAGTGGTCAAAGGTAAAGGAGTTTGTTAAGAGTAATATAGGTGAAAGCGCTCATACAAACTGGATACAGCCTATTGAACTTAAAGAGATTAAAGGTTCTGTTGCAAAATTTAAGGTCCCAACAAGGTTTATAGGAACTTGGGTACACAGAAATTATGGCGACCATATAATACAAGGATTTAAAAACCAGAAACTGAGTATAAGTAGGCTTGAGTTCATTACCTCCTTAGATAAAACATCGGCCCGGAATAAAGTCCCAGATAAAAGTGTATCAAAGAAAAGTGACCAGAAATCTGAGGAAGCTCAACTCGACTTACCAAGCTCACCTCTCGACGCCAGATTTACATTTGATAAGTTTGTGGTTGGAAAACCCAATGAGTTAGCACATGCAGCAGCAAAAAGAGTTTCAGATGGAGGAAAGGTAACGTTTAATCCTTTATTCTTATATGGAGGAGTCGGTTTGGGAAAAACCCATCTTATGCATTCTATTGCTTGGGCTACAAAAGAAAAAAATAAGAAAGCTAGGATATTATATCTATCTGCAGAACAGTTTATGTATAGATTTGTTCAGGCCTTGAGATTTAAGGATATGCATGGTTTCAAGAAGTTATTTAGATCAGTAGATGTTTTGATGGTGGACGATGTTCAGTTCATAGCTGGAAAGGAATCAACCCAGGATGAATTCTTTCATACATTTAATGCACTCATAGAGCAGGGAAAACAGATTGTTATATCAGCTGACAGAGCGCCTGGTGAAATTGATGGTTTAGAAGAAAGAATTAAATCCAGACTAGCTTGGGGTCTAGTCGTTGATGTACATCCAACAGATTACGAATTGCGGTTAGGAATTTTGCAAGCAAAAGCTGAGATTCAAATGGAACTGAATAGAGACGTAAAAATTGATGAAGGTATATTAGAGTATTTAGCCCATAAAATCTCTTCAAATGTCAGGGTATTAGAAGGAGCGCTTACAAGGCTATTTGCCTTCGCATCCCTAGTTGGAAAAGAAATAAATATTGATTTAGTTCAGGAATGCTTGTCAGACATTCTAAGAACATCAGAGCGAAAAGTTACTATTGAAGAGATAATTAGAAAAGTTGCTCAGCACTATAATCTTAGAATGTCAGATTTGATATCTGCACGAAGAGCAAGGGTGGTAGCTAGGCCGAGACAAATAGCTATGTTTTTGTCAAAAAGTCTTACCTCAAAATCTTTGCCAGAAATTGGAAGAAAATTTGGAGGAAGAGATCATACGACAGTTATACACGCGGTTAAGAAGATTGAAGAACTGAAACTCGTTGATGTACAGGTCGCCGACGAGGTTGAAATATTGCGTAGAACTCTTGAGGCATAAAATTTTTTTCTTTATTATTTCTATTTAAAAAAGGATAATAACTATCCATTAAATTTTTTGGTATGAAGTAAGAATGAAAATTAGTGTGGAAAGAAACGACCTGCTTAAGTCAATGAGCCGAGCTCAGGCCATTGTGGAAAGAAGAACTACTATACCCATTTTATCAAATGTCTTAATTGAAGCCAGAGAAGACAGTCTAACTTTAAGAGCTACAGACTTAGACATAGAACTATTGGATTCCGTCAAAGCAGTAGTTGAAAAAGGGGGAGCCGTTACAGTCGGTGCGCATACTTTCTATGAGATACTTAGAAAAGTTCCTGATGGTTCTAGAGTCTTGATAGATCTTGATCCGTTAAATCAGAAAATAAATGTTGAAGCTGGCCGTTCTACTTTTTCATTAACAACAATTTCTGTAGATGACTTCCCATTGATGGCATCATCGGAATATGATTTTTCTTTCTCTATAAAGGTTGAAGAACTAAAGAGGCTTTTTGAAAAAGTAAAGTTTGCTATGTCTATGGAAGAAACAAGATTTTATCTTAACGGTGTTTTTTTGCATGAGTTTATTGATCAAGACACCAAACTTATGCGTACTGTGGCTACGGATGGTCATCGACTTGCAAAAATAGACACTGTATTACCAGACAATGCTAGCGGAATGCCTGGAGTAATTGTACCAAGAAAAACAGTTTCAGAATTAAGAATGATATATGAAACCACTGAGGAAATGGTTAAAATCTCCGTTTCTGAAACGAAAATACGTTTTTCAAATTCAGTGTTATCTTTAACATCTAAGGTAGTGGACGGGTCATTCCCTGATTATGATAGAGTTATTCCAAAAAATAATGCAAAAAGATTGGTTATTGATGCTTCAGAATTTGCTAAGTCTGTAGATAGAGTGGCAACTGTTTCGTCAGAGCGTGCGAGGGCGGTCAAACTTAGCTTAAGCAAGGAAAAACTTATATTATCTGTTAACGCTCCAGAGACAGGATTAGCGATAGAGGAAATCCCAGTTGCTTATGAAGGAGAAGAAATTGAAATTGGATTTAATGCTAAATATCTTCAAGAAATTTCTAATCAAGTAGAAAGTGGGGAAGCAATTTTCTTATTCAATGACGTTGGGGATCCTGCTCTTATGAAAGATAATAACGACGACACCGCAGTTTATGTTGTTATGCCCATGCGTGTTTAGACCACCCATATTGAGATGAGTTCGGTAGGAATAGAAAAACTCAAAGTCTCTAATTTTAGATCGTATAAAGCTTTAGAACTTGCCTTTGACTCTATTCCTACTGTGATTTATGGAAAAAACGGAGTAGGAAAAACAAACCTTTTGGAAGCCGTATCACTCTTATACCCAGGGAAGGGTATAAGAAGGTCGGGTTTTCACGATATGATAAACCAGACTAATAATCATCCCTGGAAAGTCGAGGCCATATGCCGCGGAAAAAACAAACTTTTCGAACTCGAAACTTCTAGTGACGGAAAAGGAAGAGTTGTAAAAATAGATGGAAAAAAAGTGCCTCAAAATAATCTTAGTTCAAATATGAAAATTATATGGTTTTTACCGCCAATGGACAGGATTTGGATGGAAACCTCGAGAGACAGAAGAAAGTTTTTAGATAGAATGGTATTTAGTGTTGATATTAAGCATGCAAAAAGATGTGCTCAATATGAAAAACTGCTCAGGGACAGGAATAGGTTGCTGAAAGATCGTGTAGAAGACAGCTCTTGGTACCTCGCTATTGAAAAGGAAATGGCCATACTTGGGTTTGAAATAGATAATAGTAGACGAGATTTTGTTGAAAAACTTAATACAGTTTTAACTGAAAAGAATATTTATTTCCCGCTGATCAAGCTTAATCTAAAAGATGATCCTATTGAAAACAAGGAAGTGTTATTTGAAAATTTAATTAATCAGAGGGGAAAGGACCTAGTATCTGGCAAAACAAATTTTGGGCCTCACACAAATGATTTGCAAGGATTTTATTTGGAAAAGGAAATAGATACAAAATACTGTTCTACAGGCGAACAAAAGCTTTCGATAATCTCTATTATTTTATCCAATGCAAAATTGATCAAAGAGCAACACAAAATCTCTCCTATTTTGCTCCTGGACGAAATAACTGCTCATCTGGATGAGGTACGCAAAGAGAATCTATTTTCAGAACTAGTATCTTTGGAGAGCCAATTTTTTATCTCAGGAACAGAGTTGGGTATATTTAATTCCTTAAACAAGAAAGCAAAATTTTTGGAATTAGACGAAAAGAAAAAATTTGTTGCCTAGTTCTTCTCAAAAAAAGGACAATCTTTAATTATTTCTCTACCAACGTCTTTTATGTCTCTTCTTCCGCACAGCGCCATCGTCATATCAAGTTCCTTGTTGAGAATTTCTAAAGATTTTGTAACTCCTTTTTTCCCCCCGGCTGACAGACCATAAACAAAGGACCTACCAGTCATCACACCTTCAGCTCCTAAGGCAATTGCTTTGAGGATATCCTGTCCAGAGGAAATTCCACCATCCATTAATACCTCGATATTGGATACTGCTTTCTTTATTTCGGGAAGCGTGGAAATCGAGCTATTAACACCATCTAATTGTCTTCCACCATGATTAGAAACCACTAAAGCGTCCGCACCACATTTCTGTGCCATTTTAGCGTCATCCGGGTCCATGATCCCCTTAATAATTAGTTTCCCTCCCCACCAGTCTTTAATTCTTTTTACGTCATCCCAATTAAGTTTTGGATCGAATTGATCTTGAACCCATTTGGTTAAAGAGTTTAGATTAGTGATATCTTTTACATGACCCATAACATTTCCAAAAGTCCTGTTTTTTGTTCTAGCCATTTGATAGCACCAACTAGGTTTTGACAATAAGTCGAAAAGGTTAGACATTTTTATCTTCAATGGTATTGATAAACCGTTTCTTATGTCAGCATGCCTTTGACCCAGTATTTGTAAGTCTAGAGTAAGTACTAACGCCGAGCAACCCACCGCTTTTGCTCTTTCAACTAATCGCTTGGCAAAATCATGATCTCTCATAACATAGAGTTGAAACCAGAAAGGCTTTGATGTATTCCTTGCAACCTCTTCTATTGAACATATCGACATCGTAGAAAGAGTGAAAGGAACTCCAAAGTTTTCAGCGGCCTGAGCCGCCAATATCTCACCATCGGCCCTTTGCATACCAAGTGAGCCGACGGGCGCTAGAGCAACTGGCATGTTATATTCAATGCCTAATAAACTCTTTTTAGTGCTTCTATTAGATATGTCGACGGCAACTCTTTGTCTAAAGGAAATTTTTTTAAAATCGTTGCTATTGTCTTTTAAAGTAGTCTCGGTCCAAGAGCCTGATAGAACATAATCATGAAACGCTTTAGGAACCTTCTTTCTTGCTTCTTTCTTTAGATCGTCAATAGTGAGATATTCCATGTGATACGCTCTTTAAATCTTAAGGTCTAATCTGGGTTTCCAAAAGGGACGAAACAGCTCAATTTTGGGACATCTGTTCATCACAACTTTTAACCCTGCTTTTTTTGCTGTCTTTGCAGCTTCGTCATCATAAACTCCTATTTGACCCCAAAGCACTCTTGCGTTTATTTCAATTGCTTCTTTTGCTACTGATAATAGCTCTTCTTTTCTTCGAAATACTTGTACCATATCAACGGGTTTATCTATTTCCCTTAAACTGTGAAAGACTTTAAGACCTCTAATCTCCTTTATATTGGGGTTTGGGTTAACAGGTAACATTTCATATCCAGTTTCATGCAGCACTCTTAAAACACCATAGCTAAATTTCGTCTTATCTCCACTAGCTCCAACCATAGCAATTGTTTTCACTGACTTCAGAATGTCCTCGATATAACCTGTAGGATAATCATATATGTGGTCTACATCAGCTTCAGGCATTACTTCTCACTTTCTTTTTTTGCAATGTCATCCTTTAGTTCATGAGGCTTCAAGGGATCTAAAAATGGATTTCTGTAAAGCTTATCATGACTTTCAACACCAATTTTAAGAATAAGGTTCGACTTAGGTCTTGCTACGCAAAGTATAATGTATCCATCATTTATCTGTCTATTATTAAGTGCCACCTGCCTTCTTTGATCTACTTCTCCATCAATAAGTTTTGCAGCACACGTTATACATCCCCCATACTTACAACCATAGGGAAGATCAACGCCCTGTTCCCTTAAACTGTCAAGCAAAGGTCGCCTCGGCTGAACTTTATAGGAAATTCCGCCTCTATTGGATAATTTTACCTGAAATCTTTTCATAGCCATATATCACTAGTGCAATCGCCACCAGGATATCTACTTTCATGACAGCGACTTGGACCATTTGGCTCTTTCCCAAAATTTACAATAAAATCAGGATTAATTTTCATTCCACCTTTTACAGGGTCACAGTCAATCATTATCATGACGCCACCCTTTTCCCTTATATCTGGATAAAATTGATTGTCCCAAGTGGAAAATAAAGAGGTAGTGACATACAGTCTTTTTCCATCGAGGCTTAGTTGAAACATTTGTGGCCCTCCAGCAATTTCGAGACCATTAACCTTAGGAGCTCTTCCAAGTAAACCACCCATCCAAACTTGACCAGTAAGTCTTGGCTTGTGAGGATCTGATATATCATATTGTCTCATATCGCCGTGCAACCAATTATTGAGATATAAATATTTATCATCCATTGAAACGAGAATTGCTGACATCACACCTGGAATAGGAATTGGCCAGTCCGGGTGTGGTTGATTTTCTACATCAATAATTTTTTCCCATTGCCATTTTTCATTTTTATCTTTCCACCAGTGTATAACATTTGCGCTAAGGGCTGCACCACAAAACCCATGACTGCTATCTGGATTATGGTGAAACTTTACTTCTAAGGGAACGAGACCATCTTCACCTAAATACATAGTTTCAATTGGCTTACGTTCCCTGAAGTCCCAAAAATGAAGCTGTCTTCCATACTTGAGGTGTCCGACCTCTTCTAAATCAAATCCTGGCATAAACGTGTTGGGAGCGGCCCACTCAGATGAAACCATTATATTGTGCCTTGGTTGATACCAAAAATCGTAACCAAATGGTATATCTCCCATTGAGTTTTCCCATCTTCCTATAATTTCAAAATTTTTATCCAGATGCAAATATCCTCCTGGCGCTTCTCCCTTCGCATCACCAAGCATAGATATAATTATTTCTGAGCCTAGGCAATGAACGGTATGTGGGCCGCTTAAGTTAGTTTTTGATTTAATGTCTGCTCCGACAATAATTTTGTGGAGAGTGGGCATTTTAGGATTAGTCCCGGTATCCACTATGTGAATATTATTTGACCTAACTCCCGGAAGTAAAAGATATTTGCGAGTCATGCTAGAGTCGTCATGGCAAGATGAACACGCATTCCATCCCATATGATGAAGCTCATCACCAATGCCTGGCATTTCCAACCTATGTATTACTTTCGAATAAGTAGGGCTATCGGGGTCAACGTCGACTGTCGCTAAATAGTCTGGCTTTTGTATACCCGTCCCTGTATATATTGCAATTGTATACAAAAGTTTTTCCCTTGGTGCTTTTATAGCTTCTGCAGGGGACGAATATCCAGGACCACAACACGTTTCTTTCATGCTTTATTCTTTCGTTTCAATAGGGTTTCCAGATTTTTTCCAGGCGGCAAAGCCTCCCTCTAGATGAGATACGGGGTTTAGACCCATGTCCTGTGCTACTTTAGCAGCAAGAGCAGATCGGCCTGCTGCAGCACAATAAAAAACATATTTCTTGTCTTGGTTAAAAATGTCTTTATGGTAGGGACTATCAGGGTCTATCCAGAATTCGAGCATTCCTCTTGGGCAAGAGAACGAATTTGGAATTTTTCCTTCTCTTTGTATTTCCCTAGGATCTCTTATGTCTACAAAAACGTACTGACTATCTTCGAAATATTTTGAGGCATCAACCACAGGTGTTATTTCAACCTCTTTATTTGCTTGATCGACCATATCTTTAACATGTTTAACAATTTTTTGTGCCATCTTATCGATTCTTTCCTATTTTAAATGAAGTTTTTCTGAAACTGATCTAAAATTTCATCTATTTTTATTGAGGGTATTTTCTTCGATACCCAAACGTCAACTTGTGGTTTTACAATATCTAATTCATTCACGGTTCCAGCACGAACTCTCACTAATCCAGGCTTACCCTCATTAAATGAGAACATCTGACAACCGCAGTGTTTGTAAAACTTCTTTGTTATTTTGTTACCACTTTCTGATTGATGTATGTAGCTTTTTAAAGCCCCTTTAATAGATAAATCAGCTTCTTTCACGTGTATATTGGTAAGATGCGGAGCACCACTGCATCTTCTACAGTCTTCACAATGACAGTTAAAAGTCTTCAAAGGCGCCGTGTGACTCTTATAAGTTATAGCCCGACATAAGCAACGTCCAGTGAATCCTTCCATCTCTACCTTTTCTCTATTTATCATAACTCAATTCATTGGTTTTATTTTCAAGAGTTTATCCATCCACCATCAACATCGACAGTGGTTCCATTAACAAAGTCATTTTCAATAACGAAGATAATTCCTTTTGCAACCTCATCCGGTTTTCCAGCTCGCTTTATTGAGTGAGATGCTGTAGCTGAGTTTAGAAATATCCTTCTATCCTCACCTTCTTGTGAAAACATGGGCGTGTCAATTAAACCTGGCGCAACAGCATTTATTCTCTTTGGAGCAATTTCGTTTGCAACCCCTCTCACTAGGTTCTCTACTGCGCCACCAACTACCGAAAGAGCAATTTGCCCAGGCTTCATTCGCCTAGCGGGCGCACCACTGACCAAAACTATTGTTCCATCCGAGCTTAAATAATTTGTTCCATAGCGTACAACATTAGCGTAACCCCATAATTTATCAAAAGAGTTCTTAAATCCAGTCATATCCATTGCTAGAAATGGGCCAGCTGCTCTGCTTCCTCCCGTCGCTGCACTCACTAAGATTTCGAAAGGAGCATGTTTTTCAAAAATATTTTTTAAATCCTCTTCAATTCTTACATCACAACTTTCAAAAGATAGTTTGTTGTGTTTAACACTGGTTGCCTTGCTCGGGTCTCTGCTGATGGCGATAACATCTGCACCCTTTTCAATTAATTGCTCACATGTAGCGAGCCCAATTCCAGAAGTCCCACCAAAAACGAGAGCTTTTTTATTTGCTATTTCCATTTCTTAATTTATCCGTAAAAGAATTTGTAATTTACTCTAATTGATATTAAAGCAAACAGAGGTTAATTGAAGTTTTTTTGAGCTATCCATGAATAATAATTTATTAGGAATATCAGCAATTGTCTTTGGCACAATATGTTTTTCTATAAATGACATATCGGTTAAGCTATTTAGTACTGAGATGCCACTGCATCAGCTTATGTTTTTCCGAGCTATTTTTGCCATTTCTATTTTACTTTTTATTGTTCTACCTTTTTACGGTGGCTTTAAATACCTAAATACAAGTAACGCTGCTTTTCATGTATTTAGGGGATTAGCTGTTGTAGGGGCGAATACTTTCTTCTTCATATCAATAGCTGAGCTTTCGTTAGCAGAGGCAACAGCAATATTTTTTATAGCACCTATTTTGATTACAATTTTTGCTGTATTTTTTTTGAAAGAGAAAGTGGGCATGCGTAGAAGCTTGGCCTGCTTTATTGGATTTTTGGGAATGTTATTCATCATAAAGCCAGGCACAATTTCATTTGAATTAATTTCATTATTTCCTTTAATCGCTGCTCTTTTTTATACAGCTCTGCATATAATTACTAGAAAATATGGGGCGCAAGAAAAACCGATAACGATGGGTTTTTATATCCAAGTATGTTTTCTTGTCACTAGCCTTATATTTGCCGGGGTCTTTTACAAAGCTGATCTTAATGTTGGACAGAGCAACGCTTTGATATTTTTGACGGGCTCATGGGTCTCAGTCAATACTTTCGATTTGTTACACATTTTTGTAGGTATTGCCTTCCCAATCTCAATAGGAACTATTCTTGTTTCTTATGCATACAAGAATCATGAAGCATCGTTTTTAGCTCCTTTTGAATATGGGGCTTTAGTCATTGCAGTTATTTCTACCTATTTAATTTGGAACGAAATTCCAGATAGACTTTCTCTTTTAGGTATAATTTTGATAATGTGTTCTGGAATTTTTGTATCGTTGAGAGAAAAGCAGGTGAGTGCAATACGATCATCAAGAAAAATAATATATAGACGATAAATATCTCAATATTTTATGATAAGTAAAAAGGCTAAAAGCAGAAAAAAAGTCATATCTTTTGCTATGAGACTTGTGGCTTTAATTAAACCTGGAAGCCTAAGCCATTTTCAGATTAAAATAATTCGAAAGCTTGTTTTATTTGCATCCTACAGAAGACCACACTTTCACAATGTCGTTGTGAAAAAAATATCTTTATATCAACTTGAGCTATGTCATATTATTCCAAATAAGATTTATGATGCAAAAAAAATCTTATTTTTTCATGGGGGTGGGTTTTTTGTTGGTAACTTCAAAATTTATCGAAGTTATGTATCTTTTTTAGCGGAGGTTCTCTGCAGAGAAATTATATTTGTCGAATATAAACTTAGCCCTGAGTCAAAGTATCCAAGCCAATTAGAAGACGCTAAAAAAGCATACTCTTTTATTTTAGGAAAAGAAAAAAAATCCAATATTATACTTGCTGGTGATTCAGCTGGTGGCAATTTAGCGCTTGCATTACTGTTAGCACTGGCAAAAGAAAAATCAAAAAAGCCAAAAGGGATATTCTGTATTTCTCCATGGGTTCATCCAACTGCTAAAATGGCAGAATATCCTTATAGTTGCTGTAAAAGTGATGTACTTATAGGGCCCTTTATAAAACGTGCAAAGGAAACTGGGTCTGGTCCTTTATCCTACCTATATTGCGATGACTCAGACCAAAAAAACCCTTTTATTTCACCCTTATTTGGTGACTTTCAAAATTCACCACCAATGATGATCCAATACGCAGAAAATGAGATGCTTTCAATCCAGATCGGACAATTTTTAAAACGTCTTAAAAAGCAAAGAGTCAAAGTGGTAACAAAAACCTGGAAAGACCTATGGCATGATTTTCAGCTCGAAACAGATTTAATTGAGACACGTAAGTCTTTCTTGCTTTTCAAAGAGTTCTTGGACAAACTACGCACTTAACCTTTATCTTCGCCTGCTTGTGCCGCGTAAATAGAAGTATACCCTCCTGACCAGTCGGGGGGCATCTGGCAAGGTCTTGGATCATGGTGTGCCCATTTTACTTGTTCTCCCCTTACAATTTTATAAGTGTTTACGGTTGGTTGTGGGTGGGGTGTATAGGCTTTAGCGTCAGCAGATGTATAGCAATTAAGTAAAAGTGGTCTGGGGTTTTTAGATTTCGAAGATGGTGAGAAATGAAGTGCTCTTGCGTTATGTATTGTTATAGACCCAGCATTCCCCGTAAGATAGTCAACCATCGACATGTCAACAGTGTCTGCATCTTCATCGCTTAACATGCCTGTCCAATTACCATTTTTGTCGTACTGATCATATAGGTCGTTTTTATGTGAACCTTTTAATACGGCTAAAGGCCCATTATTCATGTCAGTGTCTTCTAAATAACACCCTATTGTCAAAACGTTGTAATTTGTATGAGGAAAAAATTGGATATCCTGATGCCATTTAACGGTATCGCTTTCATCATACCACTTAAAGTTTAATTTTGAGTGATGAAATGTCACATTAGGACCAACAAGGTCACTAGCAACATCAGCCATAAGACCCTTTGAGAAATTCCAATACTCTTCATGATTCTCATCTGGACTTTTTAATCTTCTAAGTACCGGGTTTTCGTAAGAATGTCCTGGACCGATATCAAAAATATTATTTGACTCCGTAACTTCTCGGCTTCTTTCAACGAAATCACTTGTAACTTTTTTGATTAGTTTTAGTGTCTCTGACGGAACTAAGTCGTCTATTCCAACGAACCCAAACTTAAAATAATGTTCCCTTTGCTCCTGAGTTAAGATTTTTGGTGGATAAGATAAAATTTCTTCTGGTGTCATGTTTAAACTCTTCTAAAAATGTCCTTTTGAGCTTCTTAAATTTAAGTTGCATCTTCAAGGTTAACAGCTCATATTTTAGTGTAAATATTTTTCTGGAGGTTTTTATGGCTGGTGCTTTAAAGGGGATAAGAATAATCGATTTAACTTCGATGATTTCAGGTCCAAGTGCAACGATGATACTAGGAGATCAGGATGCTGAAATCATAAAAATTGAAAATACTTCAGTTGGAGATTATACCAGGATTGTTAGCACTCAGAGGTCTGGAATTTCAGCTGCTTACCTCAATAATAATAGAAATAAGAAATCTGTGTGTATTAATCTAAAAACGGACGATGGAAAGAATATCCTTAAAAAGCTTATTGGAACGGCGGACGTGTTAGTTCAAAACTTCAGACCTGGGGTAATGGATAGGTTAGGTTTCGGATATAGTGATGTTAGTGCGATAAGCCCTAATATTATATATGTTTCAATAAGTGGCTTCGGCTTTACCGGCCCCTATAAGAATAAACCAGTTTATGATCCTCTCATTCAAGCTCTATCCGGTCTAACCACTGTACAAGCTGGGTCAGATGAAGAGAGACCTAGGCTTATGCGAACGATACTTCCTGATAAGCTTACTGGGTTCGCTACTGCTCAGGCTATAACTGCAGCACTATTTCATAAGGCAAAAACAGGTGAGGGTCAGGAAGTCAAAATATCAATGCTTGATACTGTAATTTCTTTTTTGTGGGGTTCAGATATGGGAGGGCATACTTTTGTTGGAGACGAACTTGAAAAGGAGACCGCACAGAGTTTTATTGATCTAATTTATGAAACTAAAGAGGGATTTATTTCTGTAGCAGTTCAGTCCGATAAAGAATGGTTTAATATTTGCGATGCGTTTAATAAGAAAGAATGGTTAAGTGACCCTAGGTTTTTGACGGCGGAATTAAGGCATCAGAATATAAATGAAAGACTAGAATTGATACAATCTGAGCTTAAGAAAAAAACATCCGATGAATGGTTGAAATTGCTAACGGCTAAAGACGTTCCTTGCGCTCCTGTTTTGACAAGGAAAGAAATGATAAAGAATGAGCAAGTAGTTGCAAATGATATAATAAAAATTTCTGAACACCCTATTGCAGGAAAGATACGACAGTCAAAGTTAGCGGCTAGCTTCTCTGTAACTAACAAGATCGATAGTTTGTTAGCTCCGACCCTTGGTCAGCATACTGAATCAGTGCTTTTAGGTTTAGGTTTTACCGAATCTGAAGTTCTTAACTTTCTTAGAAATAATGTAATTAAGGGTCGTTGATCCTTATTTGTGATTATTAATTGAAAATGGTATGCGAATTGCAATTTAGAGATTGCATGAAAAATTTTCATGTTCATACCTCCCTGTTGACTAAAGCCGAACAATTTTTTGTTCGGCTTTTTTTTTAATATTTTTGGTGTATATTAAAAGGAAACGTTCATTGTCGGAGATCAAAATGTTAAGAACAATTACCACAATCCTAGCTTTATTTTCTTTTTCAGCATTATTTGCAGAGGCTTATTATGTCACGGGCACTGTACAGTCAATTGAGCCAGTTTACTCAAGCACAAACATTTACACACCTGAGACACGTTGCAGAAATATAAAAATACCTGTTTATGGGAAGGTGGTCAGTGGTAATGGCGCATCAGGAGCCGATGTGTTAGGAGGAATGGTGGTTGGAGCCCTAATAGGTAAAGCATTAACAAATGATAATAATGCGGCTGGGGTTGGGGCAGTTATGGGAGGAGTTGTAGCGGCCGAACAACAAAAAACAACTACGAAAGTTGTTGGTTATAACACAGAAAAGAGATGTGAAGTTGTACAGGTTGTTAGCCAACAAAATGCTGTAGAAAGCTATAGAGTGATATACAGTTGGAATGGATTTACTGGTTCGAGCCTGACAGGGCGCTATTATGAGATAGGCTCCAAAATTCAAATAAAAGTTGGACTGTCTTTAGATTGAAAAATTATGTACGGATAATGTTAAACTCCTTTAGAAGTCTTCTAAATGTTTAGCGTTTAATTTGTTTACATCAAAAGTGCCCATTTGAGCCATGGCTATCTCTATCTCTTTTTTCAGATTGTTAGTCATTTGAACTAAGCCATTAAATCCTTCGGCTGCTATAGAAAACAATGCATGCTTTCCAATCATCACGAAGTCTGCCCCCAAACAGAGCGCTTTAAGGATGTCCTCTCCGTTTCTTATTCCAGTATCATATATCAAAATGGTATTTTTATTTATCGATCTTCGTATTTTCAATATTTGATGTATGGGTATAGGGCTGCTATCAAATTGTCTTGAGCCATGGCCGGAGACATAAATAGCATCTGCCCCAAGGCTCTCTGCTTTTTTTGCATCTTTAGGGTTAAGGATGCCTTTTATAATTAATTTACCCTTCCAAACCGCTCGTAAGTCTTTTAGAAAATTCCAATCGGCAGCTCCTCGTGGTTTATTTCTGTTTATCTTCAAATCTTTATCAAAGTTTTGGGGTCTTGGAATGCCATGAGCTAAAAGATCTAAACTCCATTTTGGATGCATGGCGCAATCTAAAACTTGCTTAAAATTTGGTTTAAAATTTGCTGAAAAATTATGTTTAAGCTCTCTTGGTCTTCGACCTAATTCTGGTACATCAACAGTTAATATCAATGTTTTATAACCAGCTACTTGCGCTCTCTTGGCCAAATTAAGACCCGATTTTAAATCATCATAAACATAGAGTTGAAACCAACCTAAATCACCAGTAATTTTAAAAGTATTTTCTAGTGATGTAGAAGCCATTGTGGAATAGCAAACCGGAATATTGAAAGTTTTTGCTATTTTCCCAATTGCATAATCTGCTTTTGAGCTAACAAGATTACACATACCCATTGGCGCAATTCCAAAAGGTAGATCATATGATTTTCCCAATATTTTTTTGGATATTTTTTTTGAACCGCCACCAGCGAGGACATTCTGCGATAGCTTAATTGCTTTAAAGTATTCAGCATTGGAATAGTAACCATCTGCTTCGAGTGCTACACCATCTAGATAATCAAAGATCATTGAAGGAAGCTTTTTTTTGGCTAGATAGCGAGCATCTTGCATACTATGGATAGAGCTTTTTTTCATAAAAATTTACTTTTGAAGAAGATTTTATTTGAAATAACGACGATAAGCTACTAAACCCGAAGTGTCAAAAGCAATAAATAAATAATTACGATATGATGAATTTTTCACTATTTGAGCTAGTTCAAGTGATTTTAGCTGACATATTTCTGTCTGGTGATAATGCTATTATAATTGGTATGGCCGCAGCAGGCTTATCTGAGAAATTCAGAAAAAGAGTTATTTTTTGGGGGTTGGCATTAGCGGCAGGGTTCAGAATTATTTTCGCTGCCATAGCGTCTGTTTTAATTCAGATACCTGGGATATTAATTTTTGGTGGACTACTTTTGGCATTTGTTTGTTGGCGCTTTTTCAAGGAAATACGTCATTCAGGCACTAAGACTGATACTGAAGTAAAAACCGAGCTATCAGAAAAACTGACTGAAAAGCAACAGTTTTCTCAAGCACTATTTACAATAGCCGTAGCCGATATTTCAATGTCTTTAGATAACGTCGTAGCTGTTGCTGCCATAGCAAGAGAAGATACTGCGTTATTAGTTTTTGGCTTGGTTTTAGCCATAGTACTGATGGCATTTTTTGCGACCATTATAATGCGTGTAATGACAAAATTTCCATGGCTTTCGTGGGTTGGGTTAGTTTTTCTTGTCTATCTGACGATAAAGATGCTTGTTGACGGTTGGTCTGAGCTTTTACACATTCTTTAAGATTTATGAGAAACAAGAAAAAGGATGAAACCGACTTCGATATCTTCATTATAGGTGGCGGGGTGAATGGTGCAGGAATTTTAAGAGATGCTGCAGGTAGTGGATTTAAGTGTGGATTGGCCGAAATGGGTGATTTTGGCTCGGCAACATCCTCTTCTTCCACAAAGTTATTTCATGGTGGTTTGAGATACTTAGAGTCTTATCAATTCAGACTCGTAAAAGAGTCTCTTCGAGAACGAGACATACTCCTAAATCTAATGCCTCATATAAGCTGGCCACTGCAATTTATACTTCCCCATAACAAAAACCTGAGATCCTATTGGATTTTAAGGCTTGGTTTATACATTTATGATTTATTGGGGGGCTCTACGAAGCTTTCGAAAAGTGTTGGGTTTGATTTGCGAAATAATCCATTTGGTAGTTGTTTAGACCAGTCTTATACGAAAGCATTGGCATATACAGATTGCTGGGTGGAAGATTCGCGACTAGTGCTACTAAATATTTTGGATGCAGAAAAAAGAGGGGCAAAAGCTTTCTCGTATTCCAAAGTAACTAATGTTCAACGAAAAAATGGTCATTGGCTTGTTTCGATAAAGTCAAAGGAAAGGTCATTCGAAATAAAAACTAAGGTCTTAATAAATACTATGGGTCCTTGGGTCAATTCTCTGGGTCAAGTTGAAAAAAATAAAAACAAGCAAGTAATGGTGAGACTAATAAAAGGAAGTCACATAGTCGTAAAAAAGCTTTTTAATCACGATAATGCATATATATTTCAAGGAAAAGATGGAAGAATAATATTTAGCATTCCCTACGAAAACGATTTTACCCTAATTGGAACAACTGAAGTTGAGCACAAAGAGGGTGATGAAGTAAAGTGTTCCGATGAGGAGAAAGATTATTTGTGTAATTTTGCTTCGGATTATTTTCAAAAAAAATTAACAAAAAAAGATATTGTTTGGGATTACTCTGGAGTAAGGGCTTTGTACGAAAGTAAGAATGTAGAAGCGCGAAACGCCAGTAGAGATTATTCCTTTCAGCTTGAAGAAAAGGAAGGAGCAGTACTACTTACCGTTTATGGAGGAAAAATAACAACATATAGAAAATTGGCTGAAAAAGCTGTTTCTAAAATCACATCTTTATTAAAGTTAAAAAGAACGGAATGGACTTCGACAAAACATTTACCGGGCGGCGGTTTCAAATTAGAGGATAAAGAGAAACTTATTGTGGGTATATTGAAAAAATACAAATTCTTAAATAGAGATTGGGCAGAAAGACTATTTAAAACTTTTGGCACAGATGTTGAAAAAGTTTTAGGTAAGGCTAAAACAAAAAAAGACTTAGGTAGGAGTTTCGGATCTGATCTAACGGAAAGGGAGGTACTTTGGTACATTAATCAAGAGCATGCCAGATGTGTTGACGATTTGATTTGGAGAAGAAGTAAGCTTGGTTTACGATTATCAAGCAAGCAGGTAAGGGAACTTAATTCCTACATAAAAAAATTAAATTAGAGAAAGTCTTATTATGAGTTACGTTCTTGCGATTGACCAAGGGACAACATCAACTAGAGCAATAGTTTTCGACAAAAATTTACAAATAGTGGCTTCATCTCAAAAGGAAATAGAGCAATATTTTCCTTTTCCCGGTTGGGTAGAGCATGATCTAGAGGAAATTTACACAACAGTTATTGCTACAGCACGTGACGCTGTAAAACTAGCTAAAATATCTTCGCAAGATATTTTAAGTATTGGGATTACAAACCAAAGAGAAACTACAGCTATATGGGGCGCTGAAACGGGCCAAGCAATTTCTAAAGCAATAGTATGGCAGGATAGGCGCACTTCTGAATTTTGCGATGAACTTAAAAAAAATGGGAAAGAGAGAAGTTATCAAGAAAAGACTGGCTTATTAATTGACCCCTATTTTTCTGCAACGAAAGTGAAGTGGCTTCTAGATAAGTATGACCCTGAAAGAACTATGGCAAATTCTGGAAAATTATTATTTGGTACGATTGATTGCTACTTGATTTGGAGGCTTACCAATAAAAAAAGTCATTCAACGGATATAACCAATGCATCCAGAACCATGCTATTTAATATCGAGATTTTAGAATGGGACAGTGATATTCTCGGTGATTTAAATGTGCCGGAAAAAATTCTTCCAAATGTCAAAGAGTGCGCTGATGATTTTGGAGAAATGGTATCAGAAATACTTGGTTCCCCAATACCGATTAATGGAGTTGCAGGTGATCAACAAGCCGCAACAATAGGCCAAGCATGTTTTCAAAAAGGTATGATTAAATCCACTTATGGAACAGGATGTTTTGCGCTACTGAACACAGGAGATCAATTTATACTGAGTAAAAATAAGCTTTTGTCAACTATAGCGTATAAAATAGATGGGAACATTTGTTATGCCCTAGAAGGGTCAATATTCATTGCCGGCGCGGTCGTCCAATGGCTCAGAGACTCGATTAATATAATAGATAAAGCAGACCAAGTGGGTAAGCTTGCATCGGAAGCAAAAGATCAAGATATTTACTTTGTTCCAGCTTTTACGGGGCTGGGCGCACCATATTGGGACCCTAATGCACGTGGAGCGATTTTTGGATTATTGAGAGATACAGGGAGAGAAGAGATTGCTTTGGCGGCTCTAGAGAGCGTTGGCTTTCAAACAAGAGATTTAATAGAGGCCATGATAAAAGATGTAGATGGGATGCAAAGAGATCATATAAAGCTGCGTGTAGATGGGGGGATGACCCAATCAAGTTTAACCATGAAAATCTTGGCTAATCTTACAGGAGTAGAGATAAATATATCTGATGTTCAGGAATCTACTGCAAAAGGAGTAGCATGGTTGGCAGGTATGAAAATAGGGTTATACAATCAACTGGAAGAGTTTGAAAAACAGTGGGCAATTAAAGAAAAATATTCTTCCAAACTTTCTTCAGACGAACGAGACAAAAAATATGAGGGTTGGAAAGAAGCAGTAGGAAAAACGAGAATTTCAGCTTAAAAAATCGACGATTTTAAAGTCATTTTCAATCAATATATCGTGCAAATATTTTATGTGGCGTGGTCCAATCTCACAACAACCTCCAACAACAGACGCGCCTTGATTAGCCCAATTTATTGCGTGCCTAGAGTATTCTTCAGCCCCCAAATCGGTTCTAGCGGATAATACGGATACATTACTGGCTGTTTTTAAGGGTTCTATTGATGTGAAACCATTTGCATAGCCTCCGAAGAAACTAGTATTTTTGCTTAGAATAGCAATTCCGTTATCGATGACTTCAGGAAATGAGCAATTGAGTAAAAACTCTTCTTGTCCAATAGATTGTAATTCCTTCACGCAATCCAGTAATTTTTCACCTGATCTCAGTTCACATTTTTCATTATCCTCTAGAGTTAATCCGCACCAAATAGGTTTTCCGCTAGTCTTTGCTGCCGCAACAGCAGCTTTCGCCTCTTTTAACGAAGCCATGGTTTCGCAAATGAAAAGATCCACATAGTCTTGCTGCTCGTTAACTATTTGTAAATACAAGTCAACACATTTGTCATAATCAGGCGCTTTATCTGGTCGATAACTCCACACTAAAGGAGGAAGACACCCTGCAATAAGTACATTTTTTTTTGTGTGGTCAATTGCCTCCCTTGCCAAATCAATAGCTTTCTTGTGAAAAAAACTGAATTTATCTAACAAATCATTAGCTTCTAATCTTTCCGGTGTCGTCGAATAAGTATTAAGTGTAATAATGCTGGCTCCTGCTTCGATAAAATCTATGTGGGCTTTTTTTACGAGTTCCGGTTCCTCTGACATAACGTATGTGGACCAAAGAGGATGAGGATTTGACTTTGAATTTTTTATAAGTTCTTGTCCCATTCCACCGTCAAGAAGTATAATTTCTTTTTGCATTTAATATCCTATCTGCCTTCTGGAAAAATACCTTTTGGTGAAAACCTTAAAACCAAAAGAAGAAGAAGACCCATCATTATATACCTCATATGAGCAGCGTTGTTAATGAGATGTACTCGCAAAGAGTTAGTCTCACTCAAAGGACTTGTAAAAAACTCAACTAATAATAAGCCAAAAGGTTCTGCCTCAACCCATAGGAACCAGACAAGAAACCCACCGATAATAGAGCCGTAATTATTTCCCGTTCCTCCAATAATTACCATAACCCAAACGGTAAATGTAAATCTTAATGGCTGATATGCTATGGGAGTAAACTGACCCTCAAGAGTTGTTAGCATAGCTCCTGCCAGACCTACTACAGCAGAACCTAGTATGAAGATTTCGATGTGCCTTGCTTTTATATTTTTGCCCATCGCTCTTGCTGACACCTCATTATCTCTAATAGCGCGCATCATTCGACCCCAAGGAGATTTAAGAGCAATTTCAAATAGGGTGAAAAGAACAAATAATACTATGAGGAATAAAGATGAATAGCAAAGCTTCACAACTATCGATGATGTTTCAACCAGTGGAAACTGGTATCTTTCACAAAATTCTATGAACCATTTACTTTCTTGAAGGCTTAACTCATAAGGCACTGGTCTTGGTAGCGCATTTACGTTTTTCACCCCCCTGGTCAACCAGTCTTCGTTTTTGAGAACATAGATAATCGTTTCCGCAATACCCAACGTGGCAATTGCTAGATAATCACTTCGAAGGCCAAGAGTTATTTTCCCTATAAGCCAAGCAATAAACCCTGCTACAATCGCTCCAACGATCCATGAAAATATTATTGGCATGCCGATTCCCCCAAGAAAACCAGTTGCGGCCGGTTCAAAGGCTTCAATTTTTTCTACAGCGGGAGCGCCAATCAAATTTATGAAAAATAAACCTATAATGATTGTGAGGCTAATTAAGAGCCTTCGAGTTATTTTAGAAAGCTGAAGTTTCGTGCTAAGGAATACACAGATGGCGGCAACAAGTCCAATCATCATTCCACACAATAATATTGAAAATCCACCTATGGATAGTGTTTCCGTAACTGGAGGATGAGATATTAGCACTGCTGCAAGTCCTCCAATGGCGGCGAATCCCATAATCCCAGCATTGAAAATCCCAGCGTAGCCGACTTGAATATTTACGCCCAAAGCCATTATTGCTGATATTATGCAAATGTTAAAGATCGCAAAAGCGACATTCCAACTCTGAAAAAGTCCTACTAGAAAGAGGGCAGTAAAGAATATTGAAAATACCGTAAATCTTCTACTCCAATACGTCATATCGTTTTTCCACTAAAAATGCCCGTTGGTCTAATAATTAAAACTATTACTAATATAATAAATGATACAGCATATTTATAATCAGTAGCTAAAAATTGCATCATACTTTCTGGAGCAAGATTTTCCGGAAGAATATAGCCTAATACTCGTTTGTAGGCAAAAGTAACAATTAATTCCGATAGTGCTATTACGTAGCCTCCGATAAATGCTCCAATCGGGTTTCCAACTCCTCCTAGGATCGCAGCTGAGAAAATGGGAAGAAGCATTTGTAAAAATATGAAAGGCTTATAAATCTTATCTAGCCCATATAAAACGCCAGCAAAGGTTGCGAGAGCTCCAGCTATAATCCAAGTCACTAAAACAACCCTATTTGGGTCTATTCCAGATAAAAGAGCTAATTCCTCATTATCTGAAAAAGCTCTCATCGACTTTCCAGTTTTGGTTGAGTTAAGAAACCAAAAAAGAGATATACTTAGAAAAATTGTTATTCCAATGGTGAGAGCTTGAGTGGTTTTCAAACCAAAGCCTTGTTCTAACCCAGTAAAATTCTTAAAATCTTTGACTGAAAAAATAAAACGGACTCCATCATTAAAAGATTGGTCACCTGGCCCTATTATGAATCTTATTAGACCAGCAGTTAAAAACATAACTCCTATCGAGGCAATTAGTGTTATTATTGGGTCGGCTTTTTGTTTGCGATAAAAAGAAAAGACAAATTTTTCGATTACAATGCAATACAGCACACAAAAGACTACTGCTATTGGTAGAAACAATAACGCAGTTGGTAAAAAAGAAAATGAAAAGCCATAGCTTTGGCCTAACCAAGTAAAAAGAATACATACCATAGCTCCGAAGGACATAAGCTCGCCATGTGCGAAATTTGAGAATCTTAAAACTGCATAGATAAGAGTTACCCCTAGTGCTCCCAGGGCTAACTGGCTTCCATAAGTAAGGCCTGGGATAACTATGAAATTAGTAATTAGAGCGAGCGCATTAAAATAATCCATTTAGCCTCCAAGAAATGCTTTTCTAACTTCTTTATTTTTCAGAAGTGATGAGCCTTTATCCGTATATTTATTTTCTCCTTGAACTAATACAAACCCTTTGTTAGCAATAGCCAAAGCCTGCTTCGCATTTTGTTCAACCATTAATATAGCTATTCCTTTAGAAGAAATTTCTGTGATTTTTTGAAATAGTTCTTTAACCACTATTGGGGACACACCAGCTGTTGGTTCATCTAACATCAAAAGCTTTGGGTTCGTCATTAATGCTCTGCCCACAGCAACCTGTTGCCTTTGACCTCCAGATAATTCATTAAGTGTCTGCGCCCTTTTTTCGTGAAGAATGGGAAACAAAGAGAAAATGTCTTCGATATTTTTATCTATGTTTTTAGGATTTATAAAGCCTCCCATCTCAAGATTTTCTAATACCGTCATTGAATTGAAAACATTATTTGTTTGTGGAACAAAGCCCATGCCAAGTCTAACTCGTTCTTGCGGTTTAAGATTAGTTATATCTTGATCATTGAAGGTTACTTGACCCTTCTTCAATTGTAACATGCCGAAAATCGCTCTCATTGCTGTAGATTTTCCCGCACCATTAGGGCCAACTATGACTGCAATTTCTCCTTTATTAACAGATATGGTACAGCTGTTTAAAATGGTAGTTTCTCCATAGCCCCCCAACATATCTGTAGCACTTAAGAACGCCATTAAATCCCTCTTTAAACACCCAGGTATGCTTCGATCACCTGTTCATTATTTTTTATTTTTTCGGCAGATCCAGTAGTTAAAACAGATCCCTCCGTCATAACGATAATGGGATCACACAGTTCAGAAATAAAATCAATATCATGCTCAATCATAAAAAATGTATAACCCCTTTCCGCGTTAAGGCGTGCAATGGATTTTGAAATTTTCTTTAAAAGCGTTTTATTTACGCCGGCGCCAACTTCATCAAGAAGTACTATCTTTGCATCCACCATCATAGTTCTTCCGAGCTCCAACAACTTCTTTTGACCACCTGATAGAATTCCTGCCTTTTCATTCTGAAGGTGATCCAGTCCAAGAAAATCCATAACTTCAGACGCTCTTTCATAATTTATCTGTTCTTCATCCCTTATTTTTTTTGAGAAAAGCCAAGTGTTAACAATATTTTCACCACTCTGACGACTAGGAACCATCATTAGGTTTTCTCTAACGGTAAGATTTTCAAACTCATGCGCAATTTG